>CAZONK010000006.1:32322-37474 GCA_964581095.1 uncultured Roseivirgaceae bacterium | reverse complement strand
CTCGATTAAGGGTATTGCCGGGAGTGCGGTGCAATCGGTGAAGGCTTTGGAGCTTGGTTGGGATGCTGAAAGCCAGGAACATTAGAATTGAAGTAGATCTCGGATTTTCTTGATATGTGAGTTTTTTGAGATGCATTATTGCATATTGCGATATGCAATAATTTATTATAAACAATTGAATATAAGGATATTTAATTATACTATTGTATATTGCGATACACGATAATTATGGTTAAAAAAGCAATCCCAGGTATGCGACCGCAAGATATTGTGGTTCTTTTAAAGCTCATAATCGAAGAAAATCGATCATGGAACCAGATCTCGATGGCCAATTCCCTGTTTATGAGTCAGTCAGAAATAAGCGAGTCCTTATCACGTTCTAATTACGCGCGGTTATTATATGACAAGGGCAAACAGGTGGCAAGGCAGTCATTTATGGATTTGCTTCAATATGGAATTCCTTACGTTTTCCCACAACAACCTGGTCCTGTTGTAAGAGGGATTCCAACGGCTCATAGTGCTCTACCACTGAAAGATGAAATACAAAGCAGTGAATACTACGTTTGGCCATCTGCCAAGGGTCATATACGTGGTCATAGTATTCTGCCCCTATACAGCTCAGTCATTCACGCTGTTGAACAAGATGCCAAATTATATGAATATCTTGCCTTAATTGATGCCTTGCGGGTAGGCCGGGCACGAGAGAAAAGCCTGGCCCTGGAAATACTGCAAAAGAGAATATGTTGAAGAATGCAATTATAAATAGGCAGGCCACTATCAAGATAGCGAAAGCCCTGGGAGAACTTAATAAAGAGGTGGTTTTCGTGGGTGGAGCAATGGTTAGTCTCTATACAGATGATATGGCCGCAGAAGATATAAGGCCTACCAAGGATATTGATATTACATTCCAGGTAACAACCGTGGGTAATTTAGAATCAATCAGAGAAAAGCTCAATGAGAGGGGATTTAAGGAGGCACGTGATGAGAAAGTAATATGTAGGTTTAAATACGAAGATTTGTTGGTTGATGTCATGTCCACTCATGAAATTGGATGGGCACCAAGCAATAAGTGGTTTGCACCAGGATTTGCAAGAGCGATACAAATAGATTTTGGAGAAATTGAAATAAATATTTTGCCATTACCTTACTTTCTGGCATCAAAAATGGATGCCTTTTTTGATAGAGGAATAATAGATATATATGCAAGTCATGATTTCGAAGACATAATCTATTTATTCAATTATACTTCTGATATAGCAGGGCTAATATTATCATCTGAGCAAGATGTAGTTCAATATTTAAAGGAGTGCGTAGCGGAAATACTTGGCAATAATAAAATTAAGACAGCAATAAATGGCCAATTATACTTTGACAATGCCGATGAAAGAATGGAGGTTATTCTGGAGAAAATGGAATTAATCATCAATGGGATTTAATATTCTAACCATTTAAGTCCGCACCCTATTTATTTAATTATGACTTCCAATCTTCACCGAGCCCGGTTTATTCTTAAAGAGAGTTTTGGTTATAGCGAGTTTAGGTCTTTACAAGAAGAAATTATTGCAAATGCTATTGATTGCAAAGATTCACTGGTTATTATGCCCACCGGGGGAGGTAAGTCAATCTGTTTTCAGATACCTGCCCTTGTTTTAGAAGGCACTTGCCTGGTAGTATCTCCTTTAATTTCACTTATGAGAGATCAGGTAGAAGCGTTAAAGCAAAATGGAATTGAGGCAGCATGTCTAAATAGTACCCTAACCGCCGAGGAGCAGAATGTTGTTGAAGGCAGGTTTGTCAATGGTGAAATAAAACTTCTTTATGTCTCACCGGAGAGGTTATGCGTGAGTGATTTCCGAAAAATCATTCAAGAAGCTAAATTGAACCTAATTGCTATAGATGAGGCTCATTGTATTTCTCAATGGGGTCATGATTTCAGACCGGAATACACCAAGCTTGATTTTATCAGGAAAGAGTGGCCAGAAGTACCACTAATGGCATTAACTGCCACTGCAGATAGAGCAACAAGAACTGATATTCTTAATCAACTCGGCATTTCAAAGGCCAAAACGTTCCTGGCCTCATTTGACAGACCAAATTTGAATCTAACCGTACGCCCTGGTCAGCAAAGAGTTCCGGCAATAATTAGGTTAATCAATCAAAACACGAACGAGTCGGGAATCATTTATTGCCTGAGTAGAAAGAGTACAGAAACTTTGGCAAGTAAATTAAAATCTAATGGCATAGATGCAGAACCTTATCATGCCGGCCTGCCTTCGTCAGTACGGCACAGTGTACAGGAGAAATTTATTCGGGATGACTTAAAGGTAATCTGTGCTACTATCGCCTTTGGTATGGGAATTGACAAATCTAATGTCCGCTGGGTTATACATTATAACCTACCCAAGAACATAGAGAGCTATTATCAGGAAATAGGACGTGCCGGAAGAGATGGTTTAGCTTCAAAAACTGTTTTGTTCTACAGTTATGCTGATGTAGTACAACTCAAACAATTCATTGTTGGCAGTTCACAAAAGGAGTTATTAGAAGCGAAACTTACCCGCATGCAACAATTTGCTGAAGCAACTACTTGTCGTAGGCGAATCTTGTTAAGTTATTTTGGCGAACATTTTGAAACGGATTGTGGCAATTGTGATGTCTGCAATGATCCCCCAGAGTTTATAGATGGATTAATCCTGGCACAAAAGGCACTTTCGGCAAGTGCCAGAACCCGGGAAAGAGTTGGTGTACGATTATTAATAGATATATTAAGAGGTTCTGGCCGACAGGCTATTTATCATTTAGGTTATCACGAGCTAAAAACTTATGGGGCCGGGAAAGAGTACTCCTACTTTGAATGGATGCATTATATTGCCCAATTTTTAAATCTTGGCCTCTTTGAAATAGAATTCGATAATTACAATACCCTGCGAATTACAAACTTAGGCAAGCGTGTTTTAGCAGGTGACTTGCCTGTTCGCATCACTCAGTTCAAAGAATTTGAACCAATAAAAACCAAGGCCCGAATTACACATGGGAAAGAATTGTCTGGGGAATCTCAAGAGTTATTTGAGAAACTTAGGATGTTAAGGAAAACCCTGGCAGACGAACAGCAAGTACCTGCGTTTGTGGTTTTTAGCGATGCAACACTTTATGATATGGTTGAGAATCGGCCTTCTACGGATGCGGAATTCTTGGATGTTTCAGGTGTTGGTCCACATAAACTAGGGCAATACGGAGCAAAATTTATTAGTGAGATAAAAACATTTATTAATGACAATGCCGGCTAATAAAAAGAGAAATCTTTATATTCAAATTAACACTGGATTGACAATTGTCAACTATGCAAATAAGTGCAATCGTTGTTGATTCAATAAATTCTTTGCTATTTTGTGGCCAACAAATTCTCTCAAGTCATGATCAAAAATATTTTGCCTTTCTTACTGGTAATTGCCGTTTCCATTCATTCATACGCCCAGGAGGGAATATCCTCTTATTACCAGGTTGCATCCCTGTCAACTACAATCGATGAAGCATCCGCAACGGTATCGGCTGCCCTTGAATCGAAGGGTTTTGAAATCATCGGGCAGTATGCCCCGGAAGGTAATAAAGACCTGTATGTGATGGCGTTTACCAGAAACGATTTACAGCAAACCACATTAAAGGTAAAAGATCGGGGCGCACTCGCCGGTGTGCTTAAAGTAGGGTTTGTTTTGAAAGAAGGAAAAGTGAATGTCAGTGTTTTGAATCCTGAATATTTGTTTATGGGTTATCTGCGAAGTGAATATGCAACGCATAAAAAAGCCCTCGAGAAGATCAATGATGATGTATTTGCCGCCATGGCACAGGTGGGAAGTCAGAAAGAGCCATTTGGTGGATCCCTGGAACCTGACAAACTTATGAAATACCATTACATGTTTGGTATGCCGTATTTTGATGATCCGGTTTCGTTGAATGAGTTTGATTCGTTTGAAGCCGGTGTGAATAAAATAAGGGCAAACCTTTCAAGCGGTAAAGGAAACACAAAGAAGGTTTATGAGGTAATTCATAAAGATAAAAAAGTAGCTGTTTTCGGTATTGCCCTGCTTGATCCGGAGGAAGGGGAGGGTAATATTTTACCAATTATTGGTGAAGACCATATCGCGGCGATGCCCTACGAAATAATTGTGGAAGGTACCAAAGCAACTATGTTGCACGGCAGGTTTCGTTTTGCTTTGCACTGGCCTGAACTTACAATGGGGACATTCACTAAAATTATGAGTTCCCCTGGAGATGTGAAAGATGCGCTGGAAGCACTAACAGAATAATTCAGGATTAGGAATCAGGAACTAAACACTTTCGGCTTCCACCGACTGTACCTCCGGCATCATACTTTTCAATAAATTTTCGATGCCCGCTTTAAGAGTAAGCGTTGATGACGGGCAGCCACTGCACGATCCCTGCAACTGAACTTTCACGATTCCCTCTTTGAAAGAGTCAAATACAATTGCACCTCCGTCCGACTCAACCGCAGGTTTTACGTATTCGTCCAGTATTTGCTTAATCTTTGTTACTTCATCACTTTCTTCTTCAACCGGATCATTTACCTCTTTTTCAACATCTAATAACGGTTTACCCGATTCAAGGTAATTTTTTATTTCGGCTTTTAACTCCTCTTTTATTTCCTCCCATTCTACCCCGTCTTTTTTGTGACGGTGACAAAATTATTTAAGAAAAAGACCCTTGACACAAAGTCGAATTTGAATAAATTGAGCGCCAAAGGAGAGTTCCCGGCTTCCTCAACCGAAGCATAATCATAACTTTCACCTTCTGTGAACAGCATAACGCTTGCCACAAATTTCAAAGAATTTGGGTTGGGGTTGGATTCCAGGTAAATATTTACAGGAGGGTTCATAATATTTCGAATTAGTATTCCTTAACTGGAATGATTCTAAATAACAAAGTTACACTAATTTGCGGAATCCCGTCAGACATATTTGCTAAGTTCTCCCTCAGATTTAGCGATAAGGGTAGAAACCGTAGCGTCGCCTGTTACATTTACTACTGTACGGCACATATCAAGCGGTCTGTCGATTGGGAAAATAATTGCTACCCAGGCAGGATTTAACCCCACAGATTGCAATACAATAATCATCATGATCAGTCCCGCACTAGG
>CAZONK010000006.1:0-32222 GCA_964581095.1 uncultured Roseivirgaceae bacterium | reverse complement strand
CTGGAACTTGTTGAAAATCCCAGGAATTGGGCAGGGCTTATATTTTTGAAGAACTCTTTGTAAGAAAGTTTTTTAACAAATATTTTAATGATTGCAGGGTACATTATAAATACAACAAATGCCAATCCTGCCAAAAGGGTTAATGCATAGGATCCAAGACCTATGAAAATTTCAAAAACCTCCGAGGGTGTATCTGCCATTTTTGCAACCACGCCTGAAAGCAGCGCGAATACGAAGAATGGTGCAGCTTTCATAACCAGATCTACCATTTTTACAAAAATCGCATTCACTCCATTAATAAAATCAATAACGGGTTGTGCCTTTTTCTTTGGAATAAGCACAATGGTGATCCCGAAGAAAATTGCAAAGAAAATCACCTGGAGCATCAGGCGGTTATTGGAAATTGAAAAGAGTATATTCTCCGGTACCATATTAACGAAGAATTGAAGTGGACTGCTCTCTTTCTGCTGTTGAGCAGCCCCCATTTTTTCCTCCAGGTCTAGTTTTTGCTCTTCGGTAAGTTTATTTGCCTGCTGCGAGTCGGTCAGGTACTTTGCATATTTAGGATCGTCCAGAAATGACCTTCCATCGAGGGGTGGTGGCATTTCACTTTCCTGAAGCCACATTTCAAAAGACAACCTGTTTTTTATTCGTTGTTTTTCATCCATATGTGTACCCGGCTTAACTACATTCACAAAAAGTAGCCCAATACCAACGGCCATAACGGTAGTTGCCATGTAAGCAATGATAGTTTTTCCCCCAAGCCTGCCGAGTTTTGTTACATCACTTAAATTAGCTACCCCGCCAATAATTGAAAACAGGACAAGAGGTACAGCTATGAATTTGAGTAATCGTATAAAAATTGTTCCAAAAGGGTCTATCCAGGTTATTGTAAACTTATTCCACCCCATATAGCTTGAAATGAAAGCCCAAATGATCCCGAGGATCAATCCGATAAGTATTTTTATATGAATGGGTAGTTTTTTCTTTTTCATTATTTTCAATCGGGTACTATATTCAATATTTATTCGCTGGCATGTTTTCTAGCAAAATCAACATCCAGCTCGCCTTCCGTAGATGCTACAACTACCGATACGGAGGCGTCTCCTGTAATATTCACCATTGTACGTACCATGTCAAGAATTCGTTCCGGGGCAATGATCAATGCAATGCCTGCTGCCGGAATACCTACAGCCTCAAGTACAATTACGAGCATTACCAGGCCCGCACCCGGAACCCCCGCTGTGCCAATAGCTGCCAGCGTAGCAGTGAGAACGATCATAAGTTGTGAGCTTAGGGGTAATTCAAGGCCCATAGCCTGGGCAATAAATATAGCGGATACGCCCTGGTATAAACTGGTTCCGTTCATATTTATGGTAGCACCGAGTGGAAGTACAAAGCTGCTTACCTCTTCGGAAACACCAAGGTGTTTTTCTACCCTGTCCATCGTAACCGGTAAGGTGGCCGTACTTGAACTTGTACTGAATCCTAATAGCATTGCAGGCCGGATACCTTTGAAAAAATCCATGTATTTAATACTGGAGAAGTATTTAATCAGAATGGGATAAATAACACTCATCATGATAAACAAGCCTAATATTACCGTTATTGCATACCAAAGCAGCGCATAAAGCAATTCCCAGGCTTTATCGGGATTATCTCCTGCAATTTCAATGATGAGTGATGCAATCAGGGCAAATACCCCGTACGGGGCTATCAACATAATGTATTGTACAATTTTTATAATGACCTCATTCAATCCATTAAAAAAAGCCAAAACTGTGGCACCCTTTTCTTTTGGTATTTGCAACAATGCAACTCCCACCAAAAGCGCAAAAAATACAACCTGAAGCATCCTGCTATTTTGAGTTGATGCAAGGAAAATATTATCAGGAACCATATCAACCAGGGGTTGCAATGGCCCCCGGGTTTTTACCTCCGCAGCAACATTTATTTTACTTTCGGCATTGGTATCATACATGGCCATTAAATTTTGACGGGTATCTTCCGGAAGTTTATGGCCCGGCTTTATTACTGCTACCAACGACAACCCGATCGTGATGGATATGATTGTTGTAATAATAAATATGCCCAATGTTTTACCTCCCATTCTTGATAGTTTGGAAATATCCCCAATATTCGCCACCCCAATGATCAGGGAAGCCAGTACCAGGGGCACTGCAACCATTTTTAAAGCACGGATGAATATTGTTCCGAAAGGCTTGATATAATCAAGGGTAAATGATGAGAGCCCCTCAAACTGAATGGCGACCATGCCCAGGATCAATCCCAGTAGCATGCCTATTAAAATTTTGGTGTGGAGGGGCATTTTTTTCATAATTTATCTGATAAAGCGCCCAATTTAGTTGTTTGGCTTATCAATACAAAGTCAGCTATGACCAGAGAGGCCAAAGCTTCAACAATGGGTACGGCCCGGGGTACTACGCACGGGTCGTGCCTCCCTTTTCCCTCCACCTTTACAGGTTTTCCTTCCTGGTTTACGCTTTGTTGGTCCATCATAATTGTAGCTACGGGCTTGAACGCCACCCTGAAATATATATCTTCTCCATTTGAAATTCCTCCCTGAATCCCTCCCGAATAATTTGTCGTAGTTGTTATTTTCTTCCCATCTGACGCGAACGGGTCATTGTGCTCGGAACCCCTCATTTTGGCCCCTTCGAAACCGGAACCATATTCAAACCCTTTAACGGCATTAATACTCATCATCGCATGGGCCAATGAAGCATGCAATTTGTTAAATACGGGTTCTCCTAACCCTGCAGGTACATTTTTGATAACGCAGGAAATAACACCACCAACTGTGTCGCCTTTTTTTCTGATTTCTTTGATCAATTTGATCATTTCACTGGCCTTGTCTTTGTCAGGACATCTCACAATGTTATCCTCCGATGAGTCTAAATCATATTTTTCATAATCCTTGTCAAGTGAAATTGTCCCTACTGAGGAAACGAAAGCCGTAAACTTAATATCGAGATTTCTCAGAAGCATTTTAGCGATGGCCCCTGCAGCTACCCAGTTAGCTGTTTCCCTGGCAGAGCTTCTTCCTCCACCACGATGATCCCTGATACCGTATTTCTGATGGTATGTATAATCTGCATGGGAAGGCCGGAATGCAGCTGCCAGGTGATCGTAATCAGCACTTTTTACATTCTTATTCTTAATGAGAATGCAAATGGGTGTACCTGTAGTAACGCCGTCCATTACTCCGGATTGAATTTCAGGAAGGTCCTCCTCTTTTCGTTGTGTGGTAATTTCAGACTGACCGGGCATTCTCCTCCGTAATTCGGATATAAGGTAGTTTTCTTCAATAGCTAATCCTGCAGGGCACCCATCAATTATAACGCCGATCGATTTACCATGCGACTCACCATAGGTAGTGATCCTGAATATTTGGCCGAATGAACTACTCATTTAATTTTTGAACGCGATAAAACCTGCCCCTGCAAGAAGCAGAAGGATAAAACCGGTCGCAAAAGTACTAATAAACTGTGACCTTCCCCTTTTTCTCAGCGTATTATCTTCCAGTTCAATGCGGTCATAGAACGGACCAAGGTCGTTGGATAGTATCTGTTCGTTTTTACGGCTTTCTCCAGTTGTTCGGATAGAAATTGATGATTTTAAAGTATCGTAAACGTTTTTTGCTGTATTAAAGTAAATCCATGAAAAATAATCACCAAGCCTGGATATCCCGGGCTCATTAGGGATTCCATAGTAGGAAAAGGTCTTGGAACCTGTCACTTTGTTGTTTCGACGATTAATGCTTTGTTGGATATTTGGTTCGTAAAACTCAAAATCGGGTGCACCATTCACCGGCAGCATATTTATTGAGGAAATATTCCCTTCCCCAAATATTCTGAATTTGTACTCAAAGCTTTTACCCGTTTCAATCACCTTTTTATCGATGGATTCTTCCAGTCGGAAATTGCCCACCGCAACAAGATCCGCTAATGGATGAGGAGGTAACGATTTTACAGTTACAGTTTTAGGGGTGCTGTAAAACATTTTGTAGTCTTCTTTCCTGTTTTGCCCAAAAAATGTCGGGTTTTTCGCCACTTTATATTTAATAAGTTCAAGGCCAACCTTCGGAAATTTTATCGCTTCATAATTGAGTGGGAAGTACGTTGCCTGGTAGATTTTATATTGGGTATAACTTTTCCCATTTATGGATACCGGTTCACCACTAATATTTTCGATATTAAAATTCTCCTCCCAGCAGTTTTGAGGTTTCAAATCTTTTACAATTTCTGAGACCTGTCTTCCAAGATCATAAAACTGCAGCGGAGCCCGATTTGATTCTGATACGTAGAAAGCAAGTGTGGCCGTAATCCCTTCCCCGATATAAACATTATCCTTACTCGTTGATAATGACAGGAATGCATCTTCTTCAATATCAATGAAATCTTTGTTTTCTTTCCTTCGATCAAATAAATCCTGGAATGGATCTCTCGAAAACGGATCGGTGTGTTGCCGTCGCTGTACAGGAGCGGATACTTTAATTGTCTTGCCTTCAGAATGAATATCCAGGTCATTTACTTTCATCGTAAATGGTGGGATCGTAAAGCTACCCTCTTTTGATGGCACATAATTCATGGTAATACTTTGTGTAGTAGTGACCCTCCCGTTTACTATATTGGTGCTTGACGAAGAAGATGTTCCCCTTTTTAAGAGGCCCTCTATTTCAGGAAAGTTGCTGTAACTCTTGAGCCGATCATTTTTTACAGTAACAGTTATGGTGAAAACTTCATTTGAACCGATCACATCCGGCCCGAGTTTAAGGGTGATATCCTGGCCGGCAGCGCTTTGCCAAAAACCTGCAAGTGATATCAATATTAAAAAAATCCCTTTCATTTTGGAGAATATTATATTTGTTAACTATGAGCCGACAAAGTTATCCCGAAATTTTTATTTCAGTTTATTTATTCTTATATTCATCACTGGGATAATACGTATCCTTTTAAGGTCATGTTACCTAAAAACTAATTTATTGTTTATGTTAGAGTATGTAAAAACGATCCTCAAAAAAGTGAGTTTCGATAGGGCACTTTTCGAAAAAGAACTTCTAAAAGCTATCAATTCACTTCTCGCTGAGGAAATTCAAATTCTGAAGGATTGGTGTTACAAAACATTCGGGCACCTCTATCCTAACATTCTTAACCGAAGTTTTACTTAACTAATTTCTAACTCAACCCCCCACTATTTATCGGGGGGTTTATTTTTATATTTTATAAATGTAATAGTTTTTTTTATTCCCCTATACCCTTTCCTTTTCAGGGGCGAGTGTTTGAATTTTGCATCAAATACCTCTTCTGTAAGTTCTATCCACTCTTTTTTACTCATTTTCTGAATTTCAACAGGAACAAATGCAGGTTCATTGTGTGGTGTGGAAAATCTGTTCCAGGGACATACTTCCTGGCAAATATCGCAGCCAAAGATCCAGTCATTCATTTTTAACTTATACTCTTGTGGAATATCATCTTTCAGTTCAATGGTTAAATAACTGATACACTTTGATGCATTCACTTCACCCGTTGGTGAAATGGCATCTGTAGGGCAGGCATCAATACATTTAGTACAGGTGCCACAATAATCATTTACCGGTTTGTCATAATCCAGCTCAAGATCAACGATAAGTTCTGCCAGAAAAAAAAAGCTGCCCATTTTTTTATTCAGTAGTAATGAATTCTTTCCTATCCATCCCAACCCGCTTTTTTGGGCCCACTGGCGTTCCATGACCGGGGCAGAATCTACGAACACCCTGCCATTTATTTCGCCGGCATTCAATCGGATTTCTTCAAGCAGTGACCTGAGTTTTTCTTTTATTACAAAGTGGTAGTCATCGCCATACGCATAACGGGCAACTTTAAATTTGGTATCCTCTAATTTTGTTTCCGGGTAATAATTGTAGATAAGTGATATAACCGATTTGCTTCCGGGCACAAGCTTTGTTGGGTCCAATCGTTTATCAAAATGGTTCTCCATGTATTTCATTTTCCCGTGGTGGCCATTTTTCAACCACAGCTCAAGCCGACCGGCATGTTCTTCCAGGAATTCAGCTTTTGATATGCCACAATGCTCAAACCCCAGCGATCCGGCCTTTTGTTTGATCAACTTTGTGCATTGTACCAGGTTCATCTTTTTAATATTGTCTTCACGAATTTACAAAATTGGAATTTGGTGTTTTTTGAAACAACGTTAGTATAAGGTAATAGAAAAATTGTTGACAGGAAGTTTCAAATTTGATTTAAAATAAAATCTTTATAGGAACTTGTAAGAATATCATTATTGATCGCCAGCATAAATACCGGAGCTATTTAAGGCCAAAACAGTTTAAACTTTAATGATCAATATTAGAATTAAAAGAAAGACCTTTGATGGTTTATATTTGATGATAAAATTAAAGTTTAAACCGGTCAATTCTATTCAGGGATCTACACAAATCGAAAATCAAAAATCGTTAATCAATATTCGAAATTCAAAATAAAGATTGTAAAAAAAATCCCTCTTTGGGGGTAATACAATGCCCCCTTCTTGGAATGTTATTAACATAATATTAATCAAAGAGGCCTCCCGTTTTACCCGGGGGCACCTTATCGAGGTGTTTATAAGCACGTGGTGTCGCTTCTCTCCCACGGGAGGTACGCTTTATATATCCTTCCAGGATCAGAAAGGGTTCATACACCTCTTCAATGGTCTCTGCTTCTTCTCCACAGGCTGTCGCAATAGTACTCAGACCTACCGGGCCGCCGCTAAACTTTTCAATGATGGTATTGAGGATTCGGTTATCCATATCATCCAGACCGTTCACATCTACGTCCAATGCTTTCAGGGCTATGGTTGATATTTCCATTGTAATTCTTCCATCACCTTTTATTTCAGCAAAATCGCGGGTGCGACGAAGAAGCATATTGGCAATCCGAGGTGTACCCCGGCTTCTTCCTGCGATTTCCATAGCCGCATCCTCATCTATGGGTGTGTCGAGGATATTGGCTGACCTGAGTAAAATTTTGTAAAGCAATTCCTTTTCATAGTATTCAAGCCGGGCATTGATCCCAAATCTTGAACGCAGTGGGGCGGTTAGTAACCCCGCCCGGGTCGTTGCCCCCACGAGTGTAAATGGTGCAAGGGTAAGCTGCACTGAACGGGCACTGGGACCAGAATCCAGCATGATATCAATCCTGAAGTCCTCCATTGCAGAATAAAGGTATTCTTCTACAACGGGATTAAGGCGGTGGATTTCATCAATAAACAATACATCGTGTTCTTCCAGATTGGTCAATAAACCTGCAAGGTCCCCCGGTTTGTCAAGCACCGGTCCGGAAGATATTTTGATGTTCGCATTTAATTCATTTGCTATAATGTAAGAAAGAGTGGTTTTACCCAGGCCCGGAGGCCCATGCAGCAATACATGGTCAAGGGCATCATGTCTGCGACTTGCTGCCTCAACAAATATTTTAAGATTTTCTACTATTTTATGCTGTCCTGTAAAATCTTCAAATGTGAGAGGCCGAAGTGCTTTTTCAATCTCTTTGTCGGCTGCATCCATTCCTTCAGGTGATCCACTCAAATAGTCTTCTCTCATAAAAAGTAGTATAACTGCCTAAGTTAATAATTCACGGTCAAAAGTCGCAATTATGGATTAAATTCGCTCCGCATTTAGTAGCGAATATGTTTCATAAAAGTAGAATTTATCCTCTTATTCTGGTTGTACTGCTCATACTGGTTTGGCAGTACAGAAATTCTGATCCGAAAGAATTGCGGTTCATTTCGGGTTCTACAATGGGTACAACCTATACTATTAAGTATCTGAGCATTGAGGACACCAACCTGAAACCGAAAGTCGATTCTATATTGGTGGAGTTTAATCAATCACTTTCATCCTATATTCCCTCTTCCGAGCTTTCACGATTTAATGATGATACTGTATTCTATTTTGAATCGCCTTACTTTTTACCGGTACTTCAGGCGAGCAGTAAGGTTTACGCGGCAACCAATGGTGCCTTTGATCCTACTGTTTTGCCACTGGTAAATGCGTGGGGTTTTGGTCCTGATGAGCAGAATATCCCCAATAATTCCACAATAGATTCTTTGCGAAATTACATTGGATTTGATAAAATTGATTTTGACAACCTGCATGTTTCAAAGGAGAACCGACAGATTGCCCTTGATTTTAGTGCCATTGCAAAAGGATATGGCGTTGATGTTGTTGGGAATTTTTTGATTGGAATGGGAATCGAAAATTACTTTGTTGAAATTGGTGGAGAGGTTGTATGTAAGGGGACCAATAAAGGAAATAGGTGGAAGATTGGAATTGAAGATCCTACCCGTGACATCCTGCAACGAGAAATAACAGCGATTGTAGAACTGTCGGACAGGGCAATGGCAACTTCCGGAAACTATCGAAACTACTATGTAAAAGATGGTGTAAAGTATGCCCATACAATTGACCCACATACGGGCTATCCGGTGGAGCACACTTTACTCAGCGCCACTGTTTTTTCTTCAACCTGTATGTTGGCGGATGCATATGCCACGTCGTTCATGGTTATGGGCGTTGAAAATGCTATGAAAGTATTGGAAAAGCACCCGGAGTTGTCCGTTTTTTTTATTTACAGCAACGAACAGGGTGAGATGGAAAACTATGCGTCTCCGGGAATTGAAGAGTTTATGAAAATCACCAACACAAAATGATTTTTATTGTTGTTATATTATTTTCATCGGTACTTATAGGTGGATTATTAAATTATTTAATGCCCGAAGGAAAAAGTGCGGGTTCAGGATATCGATTATCACTCGTATTTGCCGGGTCTTATTTGTTTTCGATTACGATTGTCCATCTTATTCCTGAATTATATGAATCAGGTTTGCCCGGGCTCAATATTGGAATATATATTCTTATTGGGTTTTTTCTACAGCAGGTGCTTGAATATTTCACCTCAGGAATTGAGCACGGGCATATTCATTTGAAAAGCGAGCAGCATCACCACAGCAGGCTATCTGCTCTTACCGTTCTGATTGCTTTGTCTGTTCATGCATTTATGGAAGGAACACTTTTTTCTAACCCGGTAAATTTCCAGTATCAAAACCATACATTGTTAATAGGCATTGTACTGCATAAAATACCGGCCGCTTTCGCATTGATGTCAATTGTTATTTGCCAGATAAAAAGCAAAAATGTGGCTTTATTGTTTCTCATCATTTTCGCAACGGCTTCTCCATTGGGTTTGTGGTTGAGTGATATTACCTATCAGTATAATTTGATAATGGAAGATACGTTTGTGATTCTCTTTGCTCTTGTAAGTGGTAGCTTTTTACATATTTCTACTACCATTGTTTTTGAAGGTAGTCCGGGACACACATTCAATTTCAAAAAATTATTAGCCGGAATTCTTGGTGCATTTATAGCAATCGCATTTGAATTCCTCGTGTAACCTGGCTAAGTAGTTTTTATTTTAGTCGGGATTAACTAATTTAAACCCAGAATTGTCATTAGACTTTCTATTACATGGTCAAATTACTTCAAAATCAGGCACTTAACACAAAGTTGGATCATCAGCATAACTTAGGCTATGCTTCCTCACCTAAGTACCTGATTTTCTTGTACTTTAACCCTTCATTACAAAACCCTAATAACAAATATGGGTTGAACCTCTTTTAAATTTTTTTAGATTATGCCTCATAAAATACAAACATTAAGTGGATACCTGCATGAATATCAAAAGAGCGTCCTAAACCCCGAAGCTTTCTGGGCGAGGATCGCTGAAACCTTTCATTGGAGAAAAAAGTGGGACAGCGTAGTTGAATGGAATTTTGATGAACCGAAAATTTCATGGTTTACAAATGCAAAATTAAATATCACTGAAAATATTTTCGAGAGGAATTTATATACCCATGCAAACATTCCGGCGATAATCTGGGAGCCAAATGATCCCAATGAGGCGAACAGGATACTCACTTACCGTGAGTTGTATGAAGAAGTTTGTCGATTTTCCAATGTACTCACCGGTTATGGTATTAAAAAGGGTGACAGGGTGATTATATATATGCCTATGCTGCCTGAAACAGCGATTGCCATGCTGGCATGTGCCAGGATAGGTGCAGTACATTCCATTGTTTTCGCGGGATTTTCTGCCCTGTCACTTTCCGACAGGATTATTGATTGCGATGCAAAGATGGTGTTAACGTCTGATGGTAACTTCCGTGGAAATAAATCCGTGGCTGTTAAGGAGGTTGTGGACGAGGCACTGCAAAGCTGTCCAATGGTCGAAAGCGTGATTGTTTACAAACGAACGAATACCGAGGTGACGATGGTGGAAAATCGAGATTTCTGGTGGCACGATGCAATTGAAGGAGTTTCTACCACACATGAACCCGTGGAAATGGATTCCGAAGATATGCTCTTTATACTTTATACTTCCGGATCAACCGGTAAGCCAAAAGGAGTAGTACATACCACGGCCGGGTACATGGTTTATACATACTATTCTTTTATGAATGTATTTCAGTATAGCCAGGGCGATGTGTACTGGTGTACAGCAGACGTTGGGTGGATAACGGGACACTCCTATATTGTTTACGGGCCATTACTTTCCGGTGCAACTACGGTTATGTTTGAGGGAATACCTACTTATCCTGATCCGGGCAGATTTTGGGCCATTGTTGAAAAATATAAAATAAACCAGTTTTATACCGCGCCTACTGCCATACGGGCGTTGGAAGCATTTGGGAACGGACCTATCGAACCGCATGATCTGAGTTCACTGAAGGTACTTGGAACGGTTGGCGAGCCCATTAACGAAGAAGCATGGCACTGGTACCACGATCATATCGGTAAAAACAGGTGTCCGATTGTAGATACATGGTGGCAAACCGAAACCGGTGGGATCATGATTTCACCGATAGCAGGGGTTACACCAACAAAACCGGCTTATGCAACACTGCCTTTACCGGGAATTCAGCCCGTTATCGTAGATGGTGATGGCAATGAATTACGCGGCAATAGTGTTGAGGGTAATTTATGCATTAAGTTTCCATGGCCTTCCATGCTCCGGACCACCTACGGCGACCATGAGCGGTGCCGCCAAACCTATTTTGATCAATTCAAGGGATATTACTTTACGGGAGATGGAGTCAAACGGGATGAAGATGGGTATTACAGGATACTGGGCAGGGTAGATGATGTAATAAATGTTTCAGGTCATCGGTTTGGTACCGCGGAAATAGAAAATGCGATCAATGAGCATCCAAAAGTCACCGAATCCGCGGTTGTGGCATTTCCCCATAAAATTAAAGGGTCTGGTATTTATGCGTTTGCTATTTGCGATATGAAAGGCCGGTCCGAAGAAAACCTCAGTGATGAAATCAGGGATACGGTAAATAAAATTATTGGCCCGATAGCCAAGCCTGATAAAATTCAGATTGTTCCTGGGTTGCCTAAAACGCGTTCAGGAAAAATAATGCGTCGGATCCTGCGAAAAATTGCTGAAGGTGACCCATCAGACCTGGGCGATATTTCAACTTTGCTGAATCCCGAAGTTGTTGAAGAAATTATTAAAGGGGCAAAATGAGCAGGGCGAATATCCAGAAGTTTTTCGTATTTCTTGTTCTGTATCTCATTGTAGTCACGATCATACAAGTGTACATATTTACATCTGATGATAGCCTGGATGCCATCATCGTAAAAAATATTGTATCAGGAATTATCGCTTCGGTGATATTTGTGTTTCTGACCAGGAAGAAGAACTGAAACCTTAGAACCTAACCTAAAGTTGCACTGATTCAGATGCTTCACCAGTGAAAAAGTCGTCATCCTGACCGTAAGGGAAGGATTCTTGTGTAAATAACTTGGAGATGCTTCGCTCAGCTCAGCATGTCGGTTTATGTTTAAATCTTGAAGATTATTTAAATGCAAAGTGTTTAACTTCCACATGCGATACAATCATCCGGATCATCCAGTGAACACTGCATATCGCTAATTTTCTGATCTTCGGAAATTTCAACAACCTGAACCGAGGGTTTACCCCCCTCCCCCCCCGCGGGTTCACTTAACTGACTTTTATCAACGGTAAACTTGATTGCATCCGTAGCAGCTTTCGAACGTAAATAATACATGCCTGTTTTAAGCCCCAATTTCCATGCGTAAAAATGCATGGAAGTCATTTTTCCGAAATTAGGATTTTGAATATGAATATTCATGCTCTGGCTCTGGCAAGTATAAGCTCCACGGTCAGCGGCAAGTTCGATAATTACTTTCTGTGAAATTTCCCAAACTGTTTTGTAAAGATCCTTAATATTCTGAGGTATCCCGGGAATATCCTGCACCGAACCATTTGCTTCGATCAGTTTATTTTTCATCCCTTCATTCCACAAACCCTGTGAAATCAGGTCATTCATCAGGTGTTTGTTTACGATAATAAATTCACCTGAAAGTGTTCGGCGGGTATAAATGTTTGATGTGTAGGGTTCAAAACATTCGTTATTGCCAAGAATTTGCGATGTTGAAGCCGTTGGCATCGGGGCAACGAGCAGTGAATTTCTGATGCCGGTTTTCTTCACCTTTTGTTTCAACTTGTTCCAATCCCAGCGATTGGATTCAGGGGTTATGCCCCACATATCAAATTGAAATATTCCCTTGGAAGTTGGCGAACCTTTGAAGGATTCATAAGCTCCTTCCTCCTTCGCAAGCTCCATTGATGCCTCCATTGCACCATAATAAATGGTTTCGGAAATATCTTTATTGAGGCCCCTGGCTTCAGCAGAATCGAAGGGCATTTTTAGCATTATAAATGTATCAGCTAGCCCTTGTATCCCAATTCCAATAGGTCGATGCCTCATATTTGAGGTACGAGCTTCCTCTACCGGATAGTAATTTACATCGATAACTTTGTTAAGGTTCTTGGTGATCACTTTTGTGATTTCATACAAACGCTGATGATCAAATTTGCCCTCCCCGGTAACAAACTTTGGCAGTGCGATTGAAGCCAGGTTACAAACAGCGACCTCATCAGGAGATGTATATTCAAGAATCTCGGTACAAAGGTTGCTGGATTTAATGGTCCCAAGGTTTTTCTGATTCGATTTTTTATTGGCCGCATCTTTATACAACATATAAGGAGTGCCCGTTTCAATTTGTGATTCCAGAATTTCAAACCACAGGTCCTGAGCCTTCACTACCTTTCGGGCTTTACCTTCTTTTTCATATTTCGTATATAGTTTTACGAAATCTTCACCATAAACTTCAGCAAGCCCGGGGGCTTCATTCGGACAAAATAACGACCAGTCGTCATTGTCTTCAACCCGTTTCATAAACAGATCCGAAATCCAGAGTGCATAAAATAAATCCCGTGCACGGAGTTCTTCCTTTCCGTGATTTTTCTTCAGCTCAAGAAAATCAAAAATATCTGCATGCCACGGTTCCATATAAATGGCGAAACTTCCTTTACGTTTTCCGCCACCCTGGTCAACATACCGGGCAGTCATATCAAAATTACGGAGCATGGGTACGATACCATTTGACACACCCCCGGTTCCTTTAATGTAAGATCCTTTGGCCCTCACGTTATGAATGCTCAACCCAATTCCACCCGCCGATTGTGAGATTTTGGCGGTTTGTTTTAAGGTATCGTAAATACCATCGATACTATCGTCCTTCATTGTAAGAAGGAAGCATGATGACAACTGTGGTTTGGGGGTTGCAGCATTAAACAGGGTGGGAGTGGCATGCGTGAACCACCGTTCAGAAAGAAGATTATAAGTTTCGATGATGCTTTCGACATCATCCATATGAATGCCCACCGCTACCCGCATCAGCATGTGTTGGGGACGCTCTACAATCTCTTTTTCAATTTTCAACAAGTAGGACCGTTCAAGGGTTTTGTATCCAAAGTAATCATATCCGAAATCACGGTCATAAATTATTGTGGAGTCAAGAAGGGCCGCGTTTGTTTTAATAACCTTGTATGCTTCTTTTGAAATTAAAGGACCATTTTCACCCGTAATTGGGTCAATGAAGTTGTACAACCGTTTCATTGTATTTGAAAATGACTTACTTGTTTTTTTGTGCAGACTGGAGATGGAAATCCTGGCAGCAAGTTTTGCATAATCGGGATGTTGAACGGTCATCGTTGCGGCAGTTTCAGCGGCAAGATTGTCAAGTTCAAGGGTAGTAACACCATCATAAATCCCGTTTATCACTTTTTTAGCAATTTTTACAGGTTCTACATATTTCAGGTCAAGACCATAACAAAGCTTTTCTATTCGTGCGGTAATTTTGTCAAATCGTACAGATTCACGACGGCCATCTCGTTTTACTACATACATGGGTTATTCTCGTTAATTTAGTTTTTAATCTTTTTAGGTTTTATTAAAAATCTTCGTCCATTGAAAATTTAAGTGATTCATCTTCCGGCTTGTTCATTACATTGGCTTTTTGATATTCTGCAACTCTTTTTTCGAAAAAATTGGTCTTACCCTGTAAGGAAATCATTTCCATGAAATCAAAAGGGTTTGAGGAGCCATAATGTTTTTCGCATCCAAGTTCCATTAATAACCTGTCTGCAACAAATTCAATGTACTGGCACATAAGTTCGGCGTTCATTCCAATAAGTTTCACTGGAAGGGCCTCTGTTACAAACTCTTTTTCGATATTTACTGCATCAGCAATAATTTCCTTGATCCGTTCTTTGGATGTTTTTTCCACAATGTGGTTGTTAAAAAGCAGGCAGGCAAAATCACAATGCAGCCCTTCGTCCCGTGAGATCAGTTCATTCGAAAAAGTAAGCCCGGGCATAAGGCCTCTTTTCTTGAGCCAGAAAATCGAGCAAAAGCTTCCTGAAAAAAAGATGCCCTCCACTGCAGCAAAAGCTATTAGACGTTCCTGGAATGAAGTGCTATCAATCCACTTGAGGGCCCATTCAGCTTTTTTCTTTACCAGGTCCAGGGTATCCATTGCATGAAAAAGTTCATCTTTTTCTTTGGGATCTTTTACATAGGTGTCAATTAAAAGAGAATAAGTTTCGGAATGAATGTTTTCAATTGCAATCTGGAACCCGTAAAAAAACTTTGCCTCAGTGTATTGAACTTCGGCCACAAAATTTTCAGCAAGGTTTTCATTTACAATCCCATCGCTGGCAGCAAAAAATGCAAGAACGTGCTTTATAAAATGCTTCTCATTATCCGTCAACCCTTGCCAATCTGTCAAATCCTGTCCCAGGTCAATCTCTTCAGCAGTCCAGAAACTGGCTTCCGCCTTTTTATAATATTCCCAAATATCATCGTGTACAATTGGAAAAAGAACAAATCGATCTTTGTTTTCCTTTAAAATTGGTTCAATAAAATTTGATTGTGTATCAGCGGTTGTTTGTTCTTTCATTCAGTTATTTAATTCCAGGTTTAAAGAGTTACTCGCGTGGAACACTTTTCATCTGAGTGTGTTAAAAAAATCACTAAACCTGTATAGTAAAAGAGATTGAAAATCTTTAATAAGGTTTTGATGAGGTGGTCCCCACACCTTCTACAAAAAAGATAAAAAGGATTATAAAAATCAAATGCATTATAAAGAATATTTTTCATTATGGAAATATTATGAAAAATCTCTTTAAACAGCTGAAAATAAGTAGAATATAGAATTAATTTAAAACTATAACTTTATCTAAAATCATGAGAAACAAGGGATTTAAGAATTATCGGCAGATGGAATTTTTTTTAAAAATTGTTCATTTAACTCAAACTTACTCAACCAGGCATAAATTATGGCCTGATGAAAACAATGGAGTGCTAAATTAAAGTTGAATTATTCGTTTGAATTTGCATGTAAAAGGCCCTATATTTGCAGTCCGAAAAAAACGGCGCTTCTTAAATTAAAGCAAAAACATAGATTAAAAAAGACATGTACGCCATAGTAGATATAGCAGGGAAACAGTTTAAAGTTAGCAACGATCAGGAAATCTTCGCACCGTTGATGAGTGCTGAAGAAGGATCAACTGTAGAATTTGATAAGGTGATGCTGCTGGATAATGATGGTAAAATCCAGGTAGGGTCTCCATTGGTAAAAGGAATGAAAGTTTCGGCCAAGGTATTGGCTCATGTGAAGGGGGATAAAGTGGTGGTATTTAAGAAAAAGAGAAGGAAGGGTTATAAAGTAAAAAATGGACATCGCCAGGATTTTACAAAGCTTCTGATAAATAATATTTCAAAATAAAGGACCAGAAAAGATTTAGCCATGGCACATAAAAAAGGAGCCGGAAGTTCTAAGAACGGAAGAGAGTCGCATAGTAAACGACTTGGTGTGAAAATATATGGTGGACAACACGCAACTGCAGGAAACATTCTTGTTAGGCAGCGTGGTACGAAACATCATCCGGGCAATAATGTTGGATTGGGTAAAGACCATACATTATATGCGCTTGAAGATGGCGTGGTTGTTTTCAAAAAAGGAAGGAAAGACAGATCTTACGTTTCGGTAGAAACGGTAAGCTAAAATGTAATTGCACTATATTAAGAGGCGTTGGTCATATTGACTAACGCCTTTTTTTGGTATATGGTACGTATATCACCTGTAGATTCCATCTTGGAATCTTAATAAAAATCCATCCCAGTTAATAAAATTTATCCTTAAATCAGGTTTAGCGCCCTATTTGGGAACTCAAAATATATTAGTTAAAGGTTTGAACATGTTAAATCCATGATTTTTGTCATATTCGACGATTTATACTGTTAATAAATTTGGATATTCCATGAATATCTCTACGTTTGAATGCGATTTTACCCGAACGGATGTTTGGGTCTTTATATTTTTTGTTTAACCTATTGTTAACCTAAACTTTTAATTATGAGAAAGGTTCTTTACTTAACAATGGTTTTATCCTTTTTAGCCACAAGTTTGTGGGCACAGGATAAGACGATTACTGGAAAGATTGTATCATCGGAAGACGGATCATCTTTGCCAGGTGTGAATGTTATTTTGAAAGGGACCAACACGGGTACAGTAACGGACATCGAAGGGGTGTTTAAGCTTACCGTACCGAGTGATGGTGGAGTTCTTGTGTTTTCCTTCATTGGATTGAAATCACAGGAAGTAACGATTGGTAATCAGACCAACATTGATATTTCAATGGAATCTGATGTAACCCAATTGAGTGAAGTAGTAGTAACGGCGTTGAATATTCCAAGGGAAAAGAGAACACTTGGATACGCTGTTCAGGAAGTGAAGCAGGAAGACCTGCGTATAGCGCGTGAAACCGATGTGAATTCTGCGCTTGCCGGAAAAATTTCCGGAGTTCAGGTTATCGGTGGTTCAGGTGCTAAGTTCGGAGCCTCCGCTGTTCGTATCAGGGGAGTACGGGGATTGAACGCTCAACCTCCATTGTATGTACTCGATGGAATTTTTATTCCGGATGCCGATGGCATTAACATGGACAATGTAGCTTCTGTAAACGTACTGAAAGGTGCAAGTGCAGCAGCTCTTTATGGTAACAGGGCCCGTGATGGTGTAATCATTATTACATCCAAAAGGGGAACAAAAGGCCAGTTGACCATTGACTTCAACAACACAACAACTTTTGAGAATGTTACAAACCTGCCTCCATACCAGAATGAGTATGGTGGAGGTTATTCACAGGACTTTAGGACATTCTCTTATGATCCATCCGTTCACGATCCTGGATTGGCACCGCTTGACGGAGCTTTATATCCTAATCCTATGGCGGCTGATGAAAGCTGGGGAGCACCCATGAATGGCCAGCAGGTCGCACAATGGGATGCATGGGTACCCGGATTGCCAGGTTATGGAAAAACCCGCCCATGGGAAGCCCATCCTGATAACATAAAGAATTATTATGAAACCGGTGTATTTGTCAACAACAACATTTCCGTTGGAAAAGGAGGCGAAGATTACAATGTGATGGCTACTGTAACAAATAGCAGGAGAACAGGTGTAATTCCCGGATCGGAGCAAAACAGAAACTTCGTGAATCTTATTACCAGCATTGACATGTCAGAAAAATTCACCCTGAATGCTAATGTAAACTACAATAGCACGAAAACGGAAGGAAACCTGACAGAAGGTTACCAGGGAAGTATTAGTCAGAATTTCAACCAGTGGTGGCAACGTCAGCTGGACATGGATTTGCTCAAGCAGAACTACGTTCTTCCTGATGGTACTTTCACTTCATGGAATATGAAAGGACCTACAAACCCGGTTCCCCAATATTGGGACAATCCTTACACGTATGCTTTCGCAAATACACAGTTGCGCAGGCAAGAAGATCTTGCCGCCAAAGCAGGGTTAACCTGGGAAATTATTGAGGGCCTTACTCTTAGCGGTAATTATCTCAGAAGTACAAGGAACACCTGGTTCGAGGGTCAGACTGCTTCGGGAACGCTCGATGATGATGACTATACCACATGGACAAGGTCAACCAAAGAGGATAATATCGAATTTATCCTTGCGTATAAGAAGCATTTTGGAACAGATTGGTCATTGTCGGCGCTTGCGGGCATGAACAACAGGAAGAATGATAGTTACTACTGGTATGAAAGTACTGTAGGAGGCCTTTCAGTTCCTGATCTGTACAACCTGAAAGCTTCTATTGACCGACCAGATACTCGTAATGAGAAGAAGTTCAAAGAAGTAAACAGTGTGTTTGCGCAGGCCTCAGTAGGCTGGAAAGAACAGGTATATCTGGATGTAACTATGAGGACTGACTGGTCTTCATCGCTACCAGCGGATAATAACTCGTACACTTATCCATCTGTTTCAGGTACATGGATATGGTCTGAGCTTTTATCTAACCAGGATGTATTGTCATTTGGAAAGCTTCGTTTGAGTTATGCACAGGTTGGATCTGACATAGATCCTTATCAGCTTGCTCCTACCTTTGCTGTTGGTACTCCGTATGGTAACACAGCTACAATGTCATTGCCGAACACATTACCGAATGCTACTTTGAGACCGGCATTAAGTGAATCAATTGAAGCCGGACTTGAACTTAAATTCCTTCAGAACAGGATTTACGCTGACTTTGCTATTTATAAGTATGATAACAAGGATGAGATCATTAAGGTATCTACACCCAGTTCAAGCGGTGTATCCGCTGCCTGGATCAATGCCGGTTTAACTACTTCAAAAGGTTATGAAATTACTATTGGAGGTTATCCTGTAAGAAATGCGAATTTCAACTGGGATATTAGTTTTAACGCGGCAAGTTACTCGAACCAAGTTGAGGAACTGTTTGGGGACCTTACTACCATACGTTTAGAGAATGGATGGTTAGGAACCCGTACAACAGGTGGTTGGGGCGGTGTATCTGCTAATGCCAAAGTTGGAGAAGAGTGGGGTACAGTAATTGGCCAGGCTTTCGAACGTGATGACAATGGTAATATTGTAGTTGATGCGTCAGGTTATGCCAAAACTGTAAATGACCAGGTTCTTGGATCAATCCTTCCGGACTTTGTTGGAGGTATCTTTAACAGGTTTACCTATAAGAATTTTGATCTTGCATTTACCATTGACTGGCAATCAGGCGGGAAATTCCACTCCATTACCAAGATGTTTAATGTAGCTGCCGGTCTGGCGGAGGAAACTGCAGGCCTGAATGACAAAGGTAATCCTCAAAGGGATCCTGTTGCTGACGGTGGAGGTAAAAAAATCGATGGTGTAAAAGAAGATGGAACTCCAAATGATGTTTACCTTGATGCCACCGATTACTGGTGGTCATTGTTTGCCCTTCATGAAAGGTGGATGTATGATGCCAGCTACGTGAAGGTACGGGAGGTCAGACTTGGATATTCATTCCCCTCTTCAATACTGGGAAATACCGTAAAAAGTTTGAGCCTGGCATTTGTTGCCAACAACCCTTGGTTGATCTCTACTTCAGCTGAAGGAATTGATCCTTCACAGCTAAGTGGTGATTCAGGATCCGGAGCAGGAGAAAGTACTTCTGCCAGGACGAATGCTGCCTGGGTTGAAACAGGACAGTTACCTAGTACCAGAAGCCTTGGTTTTGATATTAGAATTGGATTTTAAATATATAGAAAATGAAAATATTTAAAAATATATATAAAACGATACTCCTGCTGCTTGCAGTGGTTGCAGTATCATGTAACCCCTCTGATTTTGGGGATACGAACGATGACCCTAATAACACAACAAGTCCTCAAACTTCGTTGTTGCTTACTTCAACTTTGAGGGCAATTAGGACTACGAGAGCACCTAATGGGAGAAATAGCCGTGCGGGGATGCACTATGTACAGTATGTGGGAAATACCCAATATACCGGTGATGATAATTATGACGCGATCAAGTTCGGTGATTTCAATACCTGGTATAATGGACCATTGGCTGACTTGAATTTTATAATTAAGTATAACACTAATCCGGAAACAGCGCCTATTGCAGCCAAATCAGGTTCAAACGCAAACCAGATTGGTGTAGCCAAGATCCTGATGTCATACTATTACCTTTATATGACTGACAGGTTTGGAGATATTCCTTATTCTGAGGCTTTGTTGTCTGGTGAAGAACCACAAATACTTTCTCCAAAATATGATACACAGCAGGAAGTATATAATGGAATATTTGCAATGTTGAAAGAAGGCCGGGCTGATATAATGGCAGATGCAAATGATGCTCCTGTAACCGGTGACATTTTGTTCTCGGGCGATATGGATCGTTGGGTAGAATTTGCAAACACTATACGACTCGTTGCTGCATTAAGATTGTCAGATGCGGATGCAGCAAAGGGTCTGTCTGAATTTAATTCAGCCCTTGCCGATGGAGTGCTCACTTCTGATATCAATTATCCATTTTTGCCAGAAGCTGCCAATGAGAACCCCTGGTTTTCCTCATTCCGAACAAGGGATGACTGGTCGTTGTCGCACCCTATCGTGGATTATATGAATATTAGTACAGAATCAAATCCCTGGTCAAATAAGCCCGGAATGATGGATAAATTCAGGGATCCAAGATTGCCTCAGTTTGGAAATGCTACTGATAATTCAATTACTGATGCAACCTGGCCTTTGTATGCCGGCCAGCCCTATGGTTTGGTGGAAGGTGACGCTGGAAGTCTTGCTATTCAGGATGTTTCAATGCTTAGCTTTTATATGAGGACTCAGGACCTTGCATATCCAATTTATTCGGAGGCGCAGGTGCTATTTAGTCGTTCAGAAGCTGCCATGCTTAACTGGACTAGTGAGGATGCCCAGCAGTTGTATTATGATGCTATTGCAGCTTCAATCGAACAGTATGGTGTTACAGATGGTCCGGCCGGAGACGGGGTTGGGGGTTATGATGACTATATAACCAACTCAGAAGTTGTCTGGACTACCGGCAGGGAAATGGAGCAGATTGCTACCCAGAAGTGGGTTGCGTTGTACCTGGTTGGATACGAAGGATGGAGTAACTGGAGAAGAACAGGCTGGCCTGTACTTCAACCATCACCGAATGGGATTCAATCATCCACTATTCCTATCAGGCAGGCATATCCGGATACGGAGCGTGACCTTAACAGTGCTAACTGGCAGTCAGCTCTCGACAGTCAATTTGGTGGTGTTGACGATCTGAATGGTAAGTTGTGGCTGTTCCCGAATTCCGATAAATGGGAAGACGGAGATCGTAACTAGAACGTTATAATAATAGTTAATAAAAAAACCCTCCCGATTTCGGGAGGGTTTTTTTGTGCTAATGTGTCTGTAGTAAGCAGTAATTATTCAGCCGGAAGAAGTTTGTATCTGTTTTGCCGGATGGACTATTCAAAATGGCTAAACCTGTAAACTTTGGCAACGCCATTAATGATCACTGCCAAAACCCTTTCCTTTTCAGGTATTCGATCATCCGTATAATTAAGTGGATAGCTGATGAAATCGTTATTGGTCCTGTAATCCCCGTAAGGATATTGATTGTAATCCCTCCCAAAGCCCGTATCGTCTGAAAGTACTTTTATCTCGTCATCCAACTTTCTGGCTGCAGCCCAGGTCATTTCAAAAGATGGAAGGATATTAGGAACGGTTTCTATTAAATCTCCATTTACAGCTTGTTGTAGCATTTGAGGCCAGCTACTATCTGTCGTGCGATCATAAAGAACGAGATTGCTGTTGTATAGAAGCCCTGAAACCCCAAAGCTTAAATTTTTACCTGCTACCTTACTGCTCCACAATGCTGCCGTTCCGGTAAGCGGACAATAGGACAATACAGTGTTGCCTAATCCAGATTGATCATTAACTACTTCATGCCAGTCTAATATTTTATGTGGAAAAACCCTGATATTGTTTCCATCATGATAAACAACTACCAGCTCTTCCTCTTTTATGTAATTGGTATTTTTAAATGCCGTGTTAAATAGTTCCAGCTTTGGAAGATCCAGGGATTGAATACCATCTTTGAATGAACCAAAAAATAGTTGCGTGGGATCTATAAGCCAATCCTCATCAGGTGATTCGAATATAATTTTGTCCTTTTCAGCTTCACCAAATATGGTTACCTGGGGAAAAACGGCTGCAAAACCAAACCAGTATCCCATCATTGTATTTTTTACTTCCAGCTGTTCACCCAGTCTGGGACCTTTTACGGCAATACCAAAAAGGTTCCACTCGTTGTTCTCCTGGTCTTTCATGATTGTCGGGAATTGACCGGGCAAAAGTTGTAATTCAAGATGCGTTCCGTCTGAAGCAGTGGTGCTGTAAGCTTGAATTATACCTAGCGCTCCATTGGCAAACACTGCATACTCTTCACCTTCAAAAGTATCTATGAGCATCTTTTTTGAATCTGTGAAAGAGTTCACAGGCAATGGTTCTTCCTGATTTGTGCATGAAGGGATAAAACCGGTTAAAATCGGTAAAACAAATAAAAAAAATCTTCTATATATAAATCGCCTCATATTAAAAATCAATTTGATTTTTCTTAGGTATCAGAAATTGTAGAGTCGCAATTAATTTGCGTGTTGTTGTTATTTGCAACCCGTTAAGATTACGGTATATAGGAAACTCAGCATTCATTCCTATCAATATATTTTGTGTAATATTTACTGCCCATCCCGGTGCGATTGAAACCCAGTGTCCGCCCGTGTTTACATTTGGGAATCCTTCAAGTATGTCCATACCAGAGTACCTGTATCGAAAGGTAAGGGATGGAGTATTCAGAACTTTTGCAATAACAAACTGGTCAGAAAATCCTGAGAATGCCTGGAAAACATGCCCAAACCTGTATGTATTGTGAAATGCAAAATTTTTGGAAACTGAATTTATCCGTATGTTAAAAGTTTGTGTGAATCGAAAAGATCTGCGGAATTTAAAACTTGTCTGATACTGTAAAGATGTAAAGAAGTCAATACTGCCTGTTCCGGGCTGAAGTGTAGTAGGAAATATTCGTCCTGATTCCGTAGTATTTTGAGTTTCTCCTATTGGCAATTTTATCCCGCCGCTAAAAATGATTGAATTCTGGTTTTCCAGGAGTTTCCCATACTGTGTCATAAAAAGAATATCACCAATTCCTGATGAGCTTCCTTCGACTGTTCCATTGAATCCTTGTGTTGATTGCCCCATCCAGATATAAGGAATAAGAATGGTGCCAGTTAGGTATTTAGTTATACCATAATCAATTTGCGCGATCATTGTTCGTGAATAACGTTTTATTATATTCTCAGAAATCAATTCATCGTCTAATACGTAATCTTCAATCTTATTGTCATCATAGGTCAGACTGATACCCCAACCGCCTGAGTGAATGGCACGCAGGTTTAATGAACCCGTTAATGGTGGGCCTCCGGTACAGCAGGTCTGGGCATGTACACTAAAAGGTGTCATACAGCAGACAATAAGTACGATAAGTGCTTGTAAAGTGGTTAACCTCATTAAATTGGTTCTCTCCGGGTTTTATCAACAGCTATATATGCGAAAAAATTCCTGAAATGTCAAATATTTAACGACAATTGAGGGAGTGGGTGGTCCCTGAGATACAGAATTGAAACCGGGGGATAGTATCACTTTTATTCCCTTAAGTCCGAAAAGTACAAATCATAACCCTGGACTTCACAAATTGTACTTAGTTTAGAACAATTTAAAATTTGAAAGTTGTTCAAAAAACTGTGGTAGTACCTGAGGATACGCAATTACTGTAAATAGAATGCCATAAGCAGCACCAAAAAGATGGGCATCATGATTGATGTGTGAGGATTCATTTTTAGACTGATAATAGGAGTAAATGATGTATAAAAACCCAAGGATAAAACCAGGAAGTGGTATAAAATAGATATAAATTGTTTCAAGTGGGAAGAAAAGAATCCAGCAGAAGACGACCGCTGATACGCCCCCGGAAGCGCCAAGCGAAAAGTAATTCTGGTTCTCTTTATTTTTACGGATAGTTGTAAGATCTGAAGCAATGATAGCGGTGAGATAAAAAATTATATAAAGGAACGATCAGTAATCAGGGTTAATGTATTGAAAAATGACCTCTACATTTCTTCCAAAAAAAAACAATGCGAGCATATTAAACAATAAGTGCATCCACCCCTGGTGAATGAATCCTGAACTAAGCAGCCGATAATACTGGCGATGGGTCACTACCGTGTAAGGGTGCAGTATTAGTTTTTGAAATAGTCCCTGGTTTCGCCAGGCAGCAATGGAGATGCCTATTGTTCCAATTAAAAGAAATGTGTTTACAGACATAATAAGTTTATCTTACAAATTCAAGGTCAATCGTTCGTCTGTCGATATCGGTACTTGTTACCTTAACGAGTACAACGTCTCCAAGGGTGATTTTTTTATTATTTCTTCTCCCGATAATGCAATAATTTACTTCATCAAATTCATAATAATCATCTCTCAAAGTACTTATTCTCACCATCCCTTCACATTTGTTTTTGATCATTTCTACAAAAACTCCGTATTCAGTAACTCCAGAAACAATGCCCTCAAAATTTTCATCGCTGATGGATTGGATGTATTCAACTTGCTTGAATTTGATAGAAGCCCTTTCAGCATCAGCTGCTCTTTTCTCCCTTTCAGAGGAATGCTTGCAATCAGATTCATATTCCCCCGGTGCAACAGATTCACCTTTTTTCAAATAATGCTCGAGCAGCCGATGCACCATCACGTCGGGGTATCTGCGAATTGGAGATGTGAAATGTGTATAGTGGGGAAATGCCAGCCCAAAATGCATACTTGACTTCGTAGTGTACTTTGCTTTGGCCATAGACCGAATTGCCAGCGATTGTAGTACATTTTGTTCAGGAAGTCCTTCAATGTCTTCAATTAGATTATTGAGTGAATTTGAAAGGCTATCTTGTTCTGTGTGAAGCTGATGACCAAACTTTTTTGCAAAAACTGAAAATGCATTGATCCTGTCAGGATCGGGAAAATCATGAATTCTATAAATAAATGTTTTCGGATTTCCTCCTTTTTTCATTTTAAATACAAATTCAGCAACTTTTTTATTTGCAAGAAGCATAAATTCTTCAACAAGTTTGTGCGCATCTTTCCTGATTTTTGGAATTATTCCAAGTGGTTTACCTTTACCATCGAGTTTGAATTTAACCTCCGTCGTTTCAAAGTTGATGGAACCACGCATAAACCGTTCTATCCGTAATTTCAATGCCAGTTCGTTTAAGATGGTAAGTTCTTTTGCAAAAGGACCCGAGACCTCTTCGATTGTTTGCTGGGCCTCCTCATAGGTAAACCGTTTATCGGAATGGATGATTGTACGGCCAAACCACTCATGACGTACATGGCCGTTGTTATCCAGCTCAAACACAGCTGAAAAGGTAAGTTTGTCTTCTTTTGGGTTAAGCGAACACAACTCATTTGAGAGTTGCTCAGGAAGCATTGGAATTGTTCGATCCACCAGGTACACAGAGGTAGCTCGTGAATAGGCTTCTTTATCCAACATACTATCCGTTTTTACATAGTGACTAACATCAGCAATGTGTATTCCGATCTCATGATTTCCATTATCCAGTTTTTTGAATGACAGTGCGTCGTCAAAATCTTTCGCATCTTCAGGATCTATTGTAAATGTAGTAATTGAACGAAAATCCCTCCTTTTTTTGATTTCGCTTGATGAGAAGCTATTATTAATCCGCTTTGCGGCCTGGATCACATTTGCAGGAAATCGCATGGGCAATCCAAACTCTGCCATGATACTATGTATTTCAGCATCATTTTCACCTGCTTTTCCTAATACTTCTTTTACGACCCCTTCGGGATTTTTATCATGGCTCGGCCATTCAACTATTTCAACAATAACTTTGTCGTTGTGCGCTGCCTTTTTCGTAGCATCAGGACGAATGAAAATGTCAAGATGCATTTTTTTGTTATCGGCGATTACGAACGAATAATGAGGTGTTTGTTCAATTCTTCCCACGTATTCTTTTCTTCCCCTCTCAATGATTTGCGTTATCCTCCCTTCCAGTCTTCTTCCTTTCCGCAACAGGGGGAAGAGTATTACTTTTACTTTGTCGCTATCCAGCGCATGATGCATACGATCAGTAGGTATCCATACATCTTCTTCCCTGTCATCTGTAGCTATATAACAAAACCTGGGATTCACATAATCCACCACACCTATGATTGTCTCCTGCTCCCTGTTACTTCTATATGTTCCGTTTTTTAGTTGACTAATTCGTTTTTGAGATAATAAATTGTCTAAAAGATTATCAACCATAATCTTTGAAGGCTTGTTACGAACATTGAGCCTTTTCGCTATTTGTTTTGATGTAAAACCACGTGAAATTTCACTTTCCAGTAAATGAAGGATTTGGTTTTTTAGTTTATCCCTTTTTGTTTTTTCCCTGGGTTTATGGTGGGCACCAGGTTTCTCTTTACGTTTTTTTTGCATGATTTTATATGTCAATTATTAAGGGGAAGATAATTGACTTCTTGTATATTAAATGAATGGATGTTGTTGAGTTTTAAATATAATTGTGCTGTTACTGTCACATCCTGCATACAGTACTCAGCAATTTTGTTGATATCCCCATCGTTGTAATAAACACTATTGACCATTGATCCGTCAATACCGTCTTTACTCGATTCTATTTCGAAAATGGCAGCTAAAAGATCCAAAGATGTAAAATTCTTGCGATCTCCGAACTTCCATAATTCCATGGTATCAATATGTTTTATTTCCCATGGTTTTTTATCCCGGATATCCAATGCAACAGGCAGCTCAATATGATTTACAAGCATACGCCTGCTGATGTAGGGGTAATCAAATTCTTTACCATTGTGGGCGCAAAACACAAGTGTATTCTGATTAAACTTATCAAGGAGTCCTTTAAAATCATTCAGGATTTTCTTTTCGTCGTCTCCCGCAAATGCTTTTACCCGTAAACCTATCCTATTGTTGTCAGTCTCCGTGAAAAAGCCAACCGCGATTGTAATTATCTTTCCAAATTCAGCATAAATACCTGCTTTCTCACTGAAAAGTTCTGAGGAAGACAATGTGTCATTTTGTTGAAAATAAGATGATTTTTTATCCCATTGTTTTTTCAAACGCTCATCTAGATCATTATATTCTTTTGCGCAACCAATGGTTTCAATGTCAAGGATCAGGATATTTTTTAAATCGTTCAGCATAAGGGCAAGATACAAAATAATTGTAGTGGGGTGATCAGGCAATTTTCAATTTCATTTCAAAAACATCTGCCAGCTGTTTTTGAAGCTGTTTTTGTACTTCTTTCAGATTAATTGCATTGCCGGTTTCAATGGCCATTGTTGTAACTGCTTTGTCATTGATACCACATGGAACAATATTTTCAAAATAATCCAAATCGGTATTTACATTAAGTGCAAGTCCATGCATTGTTACCCATCGACTGGATTTTACTCCCATGGCACAGATTTTCCTTAGATTGGGAGTTCCTGACCCAATCCAAACCCCTGTAAGGCCTTTGATCCGGTCACTAATGATGCCATAACAATTACAAGTTCTGATAACCGCTTCTTCCAAATGACGCATGTATTTATGGATATCTGTAAAAAAGTTGTCAAGGTCAAGCAGTGGATAACAGACAATCTGCCCCGGGCCATGGTAAGTGATATCTCCACCCCTGTTAATTTTATAGTATGTTGCATCAATCGATCCAAGATTATCCTTGTCGACAAGAAGATTTTCTTCTGAGCCACTCTTACCTAGGGTATATACATGAGGATGTTGGCAAAATATCAGGTAATTTGGAGTTTCAACCTGTTCTGTTTCGTCTTTATCCCTGTTTCCAAGTTTGATCTGGATAATTTTTGCAAACATCTCCTCCTGGTAATCCCATGCGTCCTTGTAATCAATCATTCCAAGATCGATCACTTCAGTTATTTTGTTTTTAGAAGTGTTCATTTCCTAAGCATTCGGAACATAGGTTTCAAGGTACTTGAAATGTTTATCAGCATTTAGTTCCATTCGATCGAAACAGGCAGGTATCAACAAGGTTTCACCGGCAGTTAATGTTGTTTCATGATCATCGATTTTAAGTTGTGATAAACCTTCCAGGCCAATTAGAATAACGAACGAGTCGATTGAGCTAAAATCCACCAGCTGTTTTCCACTGGAAGTATTAAGATTCGTGGAAAAATAGTTGTTCTTCACCAGGGATACATTCGCATTGTCGGTATCGGTATAGCTTGTTTTATATTCCTCGTAATAATTATAATCAAGTGCATCGAGTGCTTCTTCTGTATGTAATTCCCTTTGATTCCCATCTTTGTCGATTCGATCGAAATCGTAGATACGATAGGTGACATCGGAGGATTGCTGGACTTCGGCAAGCAACAAACCTTTTCCAATGGTATGCACCCTCCCAGCAGGGAGATAAAATACATCCCCTGCATTTGCATTTTCGCTGTTGAGGATATCCATTATCTTTCCTGAATTAAAATAGGAGAGGTAAGATTCTTTGTCCAGTGATCTGTTAAACCCTGATATCAATTCTGCACCTTCATCAGCTTGCAAAATGTACCACATTTCAGTCTTCCCAAGTGATTGGTGCCTTTTTCTGGCGAGCACATCATCGGGATGTACCTGGATGGAGAGATCATCATTCGCGTCAATAAATTTCACCAAAAGTGGGAATTCATTCCCAAACCTTTCATAAACACTATTACCAACTAATTTTTTGCCGTAAGTATTGATGAGTTGGACAAGAGATTTCCCTTTAAGGTTCCCTTCGGAAACAACAGAAATATCTCCCCTTACACCCGATATTTCCCATGATTCACCACAATTTTGCAATGTTCCAAAATCTTTGCCTAATACAGTCCTGATTTTTTGACCACCCCAAATCTTTTCCTTGTAAATGGGGGTGAATTTAAGTGGATATAACGTTTCAGTCATCTGAATTCTTTATAAGTATTGATCAAGCCATTAGTGGAACTGTCATGGGAATCAATTTTATCCTCACTTTCCAGTTCCGGCAAAATATTATTTGCAAGCTGCTTTCCAAGTTGCACTCCCCATTGGTCGAAACTAAATATATTCCAGATTACACCCTGTACAAATATTTTGTGCTCATACATTGCAATCAGGCTACCCAATGTTGTGGGTGTTAGTTTTTTAAATAGTATGGAGTTTGTAGGCCTGTTACCTTCGAAAACCTTGAAAGGAGCAAGGTCACGTATCTCTTTTTCATCCAGGCCGTTGCTTTTCAGTTCGGATTCCACTTCATCCATGGATTTGCCATACATGAGTGCTTCGGTCTGTGCAAAAAAGTTTGATAAAAGTTTTGCATGATGATCACCCATCTTGTTGTGGGAAACTGCGGGTGCAAGGAAATCGCAGGGAATCAATTTTGTACCCTGGTGGATCAACTGATAGAATGCATGTTGTCCGTTGGTGCCTGGTTCGCCCCATATTACAGGTCCGGTCTGGTAAGTAGTCTTTTCTCCTTTCCTGTCGATGTACTTTCCGTTACTTTCCATATTCCCCTGTTGAAAATATGCCGGGAAACGATGCATATACTGGTCATAAGGCAAAATGGCTTCAGTTTCAGTACCAAAAAAGTTACTGTACCACACACCAATAAGTGCCAGGATTACCGGGATATTTGAATCAAACGGTTCATTTTTGAAGTGCTGGTCCATTTCGAAGGCACCCTGCAATAATTGTTCAAAATTTTCATAGCCAATGGTACAAGCGATGGATAGTCCAATAGCTGACCATAGCGAATACCTGCCACCAACCCAATCCCAGAATAGAAACATATTTTTCGTGTCGATTCCGAACTCAGATACTTTCCCTTCATTTGTAGAAATAGCTACAAAATGTTTTGATACATGAAAAATATCGTTTGCGGAATTCAGGAACCAACTACGCGCACTGTGGGCATTGGTCATGGTTTCCTGCGTTGTAAAAGTTTTGGACGCAATCATGAACAGCGTAGTTTCAGGAGAAAGTTTTTTGAGGCATTCTGCCATATGTGTTCCATCAACATTTGAAACAAAGTGTGCTGTAATAGAATCCTTTTGATAAGGTTTTAAAGCTTCAGTTACCATAACAGGCCCAAGGTCAGATCCGCCTATCCCAATATTTACAATATCTGTGATGGATTTGCCCGTGTATCCTTTCCAATCTCCTGAAATCACTTTATCAGAAAATGATTTCATTTTATCCAATTCCGCTTTTATAGCAGGCATTACATTTTCACCATCATGATTTACCGGGTTGCCTGACATATTACGTAAGGCCGTGTGCAATACTGCCCTACCTTCGGTGCGGTTAATATTTTCACCATCAAACATACTTTCAATTGCGGAAGGTAGTTCAACCTCGATTGCCAGGTCAAAAAGAAGTTTTAGCGTTTGATCTGTGATTCTGTTTTTCGAAAAATCCAAAAGAATGTCGTTAAACCGCATCGAAAACTTCTTAAACCTCTCGGGATCGGATTTAAAAAGTTGAGACATCTGAAGTCCCTCGGACTCCTGAAAGTGATTTTGAAGAACTTTCCATGCTTGTGTTTCTGTTGGGTTTATATCTTTTAGCATTCCCTGTTATATTTATGAGATCACAATTGTAGAATTCAACTATTAACCTCTTTCTTTACAAAGTTAATTATATCCATATTCACGATGAAACCTGGTACAAAAATAGGTCTTGAAGGTGAGAACATGGCAGTAAAATACCTTTCTGATAAAGGATATGACATTCTGGGAAGGAATTACCGGTTTGGCAGGGCAGAGATTGATATTATTTGTCAAATAGGGAAGTTACTCGTATTTGTGGAGGTTAAATCAAGGAAATCAAACACATTCGGATATCCCGAGTCATTTGTTTCTGATGAACAGGCAGATCGCATTATGGATGCGGCCGATGAATATACATTTTCAAAAAACTGGAACGGAAACATCAGGTTTGATATAATAAGTATTGAAACAAGCTCAAATTTTAAGATCACGCATTTCGAAGATGCATTTCACTGAGAGGATCAGGTCGATTTTCTTAAATACAGTGTATAATCATACACCATTGTTCCTGTTTCCCCCCATTCTTTAAAAATGTGTGGTTTTGTAGTCTTGTCCCAGGGGTCGTCGGGGTACATAATCTCCCTTTTTCTACGGCTCCTGAAGGGATAATAAGCCGTCCATTTTCCAACTTTAGCATCATTGGAGTATAATCCTTTCACGGCTATGTTTCCATTCTCGAAAAAATAGTAGTAAAACCCCTCTTTTTCACCATAGACAATAGGTATAACCTCCTTCAGTTTAGTTCGTTTTTCGTCATAATAAGTTACTAACGATTCCCTGGGCCAACCTTTATAATATTTTTTCTTGTCAACGAGTAAATCATGACGGCTGTTCACCGTCCATCGCCCATGTTTTGTTCCAATGAAAAACACCCCTTCTTCGAGCACCTGGTTATCGCGTTTTTTCTGATACGGTCCGTGTAGGATAACTCCGTATTGTTTATTTACTTTTTTTGACTTGCGTATCTGCCTGCGTTTATAATCATACCAGTATACTTCCTGAACATATTTATTTGGTTCCTTGTATTCTTTAAGATAGTTGAACAATTCAAGGGTCATGTTTTCACCATAACCGGTTTTGGTAAATCCTTTTTTTGTTTTTAATCCCCAATAAACGTTTTTCTTTCTTTTTTTCTTCCTGGGTTCTTCCCTTTCCTCTTCTTCCTCTTTCAGGTCAATGGTAATTGGAGTGTCAATGGTGAATTGGCGATCTTGCGGCGGTGGAATATCCTCTTCCTGAGCTTTGACAGGTAATGACAACAATCC
>CAZONK010000005.1:37131-41493 GCA_964581095.1 uncultured Roseivirgaceae bacterium | reverse complement strand
ATGAAACGACCATGAATTTTTTTAATCAAAAAATACACACAAGTGGATGATTAAAACAAATTCGTGCGAGTTCCTGAATGTATTACAAATTTTTTGCAGATTTACTGCAAAGCAAAAAATTTAAAACAGATGAAACAAAAAGTAATACTAGTAATCTATCTTATATCGGTTGCATTCCTATCTATAGCTCAATCCGATCGTTGGCAACAAAAGGTGGATTATATAATGAATATTGATTTTGATGTAACAACACATCAGTTTAACGGAACACAGGTATTATCCTATACCAACAATTCACCTGATACGTTAAATAATGTGTTTTACCATTTATATTTCAATGCTTTCCAGCCTGGAAGTATGATGGACGTAAGATCAAGAAACATTAAGGATCCGGATTCAAGAGTAAAAGATCGGATCAGCCTTCTTGACAAAAACGAAATCGGTTATTTGAGACCAACTGAACTTAAGCATAATGGCACTTCATTGTCGTTCCAAATTGCAGGAACAATCCTTGAGGTTGATCTGGTATCTCCAATACTCCCGGGGTCAACTGCCAATTTTGAGATGAAGTTTAATGGACAGGTTCCAAAACAAATCAGGCGCTCGGGTCGTGATAATAAAGAAGGAGTATCATATTCAATGTCCCAGTGGTATCCAAAACTATGCGAATATGACTACGAAGGATGGCACTCCAATCCTTACATAGCCCGTGAATTTTATGGCGTATGGGGAGATTTTGATGTCAAAATATCTATTGATCCTTCATTTGTTGTTGCTTCAACCGGTTACTGCCAAAACCCAAATGAGGTAGGATATGGCTATGAAGATGAAGGAGTGACCGTGAAAAGAACAAAGAAAAAACTCACCTGGCATTTTGTTGCTCCAAATGTCCATGATTTTGTATGGGCCGCAGACCCTGATTATACGCACCTGAAAAAGCAGGGTCCGAACGGTACCATGCTGCACTTTTTTTATCAGCCTGATAGTATAACCAATACAACATGGCCAAAGCTTCCTGATATCACAGCAAAGGCCCTTGAGTTTATGAACAGGCAATACGGTGTTTATCCATACAAGCAATTTTCTGTGATACAAGGAGGTGATGGCGGAATGGAATACCCGATGGCAACGCTAATTAATGGCCGTGGCAGTATGCGTGGCTTGGTGGGAGTTACAATCCACGAGTTTTTTCATAACTGGTACCAAGGAGTACTGGGATCCAATGAAAGCTTATACCCGTGGATGGATGAAGGATTTACTTCTTATGCTTCGGCTTATACGCGCCAGTTTTTAAACAATTCGACAAACGATCCGCTAGCGGGCTCTTATGGAGGATATTATTTCATTGTAGAGTCGGGTAAGGAAGAGCCACTTTCTTCTCACTCTGATCATTACAATACGAATAGGGCCTATAGTATTGCCGCATATTCCAAAGGAGCTGTTACGCTGGGCCAACTTGAATATATTATGGGTAAAAACGTTTTTGATGCGGCTTTCCTTAGGTATTTTAACACGTGGAAATTCAAACATCCCAACACAACAGATTTTAAACGTGTGATGGAGAAAGAATCGGGATTAGAACTCGACTGGTACTTCCTTGATTGGATAGGGACTACACGCACAATTGACTACTCAATTCAAAGTGTTATCAACAAAGAAAACAAAACCTTTATTACACTTGAACGAATAGGTCAAATGCCAATGCCTGTTGAGGTTGTTGTTACATACAAAGATGGCAAAAATGAAAAATATTATATTCCGCTAAGGGTAATGCGTGGCACCAAACCTGATGATGGTGAAATGCCTCGCAAAGTTTTTGAAGACTGGCCATGGACCTACCCTACTTATACATTCAGTATTCCGGGGTTAGCCGATACAATTAAAACTATAGAAATTGATCCATCTAAAAGAATGGCTGATGTTGACAGATCGAACAATGTGATTGATATCGGGGAAAAAGAGCCTACTTTTGAGTAGTATTTTTACTAACCCGTAATGAACAGGGCGAAAGCAAAAGTCAGGATTGAGCAGTTGTCTGTGCAGATTGATTATCATAATGATCTGTACTATCAGCAAAATAAATCTGAGATACCTGATATTGAGTTTGACAAGTTGTTAGAAGAACTGGTAAAATTAGAAAATGAATTTCCTGATTTAAAAGATCCTAATTCACCAACCCAACGGGTCGGAGGATCAATCACTAAGCAATTCGAAACTGTTACCCACAAGTATCCAATGCTCTCCCTCGGCAATACATACTCCCGTGATGAGCTAATGGAGTTTGACAAAAGGGTTCAAAAAGGATTAGATGGCCAACACTACGAATATTTTTGTGAACTCAAATTTGATGGTGTAGCTATTAGTATGAGCTATAACAATGGTCAGCTTACCAGGGCTGTAACCCGTGGTGACGGTACAAGGGGTGATGATGTTTCTAACAACATTAAAACCATAAGGTCAATTCCATTAAAAATCGTAAAAAGTTCCTTTCCCTCAGAATTTGAAGTCCGTGGAGAAGTATTTCTTTCAAAACAATCTTTTTCCAGGTTAAATGAAAAGCGTGAGGATATTGGTGCCGAATTATATGCAAATGCCAGGAATACAGCTTCGGGCACTCTGAAAATGCTGGATTCAACAGAAGTAGCCAATAGAAAACTGGATTGTTTTTTTTATTCTTTGCTCGGTAGTGATCTCAAAATTGAATCTCACGAATCGGCAATAAATAGTATAATAAAAATGGGGTTTAAAGTATCCCCTACTTTTCGAAAGTGTGCATCAATAGAAGAAGTTCTTTCTTATATCGATGAGTGGGAAATGAAGCGTCACGAACTTCAGGTTGAAACGGATGGTATTGTTATTAAAGTAAATGATATTCAACAACAGCAACATCTTGGATTTACAGCAAAAAATCCCCGATGGGCAATTTCTTATAAATACAAAGCAGAAAGTGCAATTACACAATTAATGAAGATCACCTATCAGGTTGGAAGAACCGGTGCTATTACACCTGTTGCTGAATTGAAACCTGCTCTTCTTGCGGGTACAACTGTAAAACGTGCATCACTACATAATGCAAATGAAATTGAAAGATTGGATCTTCGCATTGGTGATACAGTTAAAATTGAAAAAGGAGGTGAAATCATCCCCAAAGTAGTTTCAGTGCTTCCTGAAAATCGATTACCCGAAAGTATGCCGGTTACTTTTATCTCAAATTGTCCCGAATGTGATACGAAGCTGACACGTAAAGAGGGAGAAGCGAATCACTATTGTCCGAATGCAGAAGGATGCCCCCCACAAATCCTGGGAAGAATAGAACATTTTATCCAACGCAAGGCAATGAACATTGACAGTCTTGGACCTGAAACAATCAGGGGACTATTACAAGCTGGAAAAATTCGAAATATATCAGATTTATATAGCTTGAAATTTGAAGATTTAAATGGTTTGGAATTTAAAGTGAGCAAAGATGGGGTTGAAAAAATCCGAAGTCTCAGGGAAAAGTCTGCAAAAAATATCATTAATGCAATACTTCAATCGAAAGGGCAACCATTTGAACAGGTGATGTTTGCGCTGGGAATCCGATACGTAGGTGCGACAGTAGCAGAAAAGCTGGCACAACATTTCGAAAATATTCAAAATATCCAAAATGCAACATTTGATCAGTTAATAGAAACAAACGATATTGGTGAACAAATTGCCCAAAGTGTAATTAACTTCTTTAGCGATCCGGATAATCTTGAAATTATTGAAAAATTGAAAAACGCAGGACTTCAATTCCAGATTGAGAAAATAAATACGAACTTAGAATCTGATATTTTTGATGGTGCTACATTTGTAGTCTCAGGGGTATTCAATAATTACAACAGAGATAGCCTGAAAGACGCCATAAGGCAAAATGGAGGAAAGGTTATTAGTGCTCTGTCCGGTAAGTTGAATTACTTATTAATTGGCAAGGACCCGGGTCCTTCTAAATTGGCAAAAGCGGAGAAACTTGGTCTAAAAATTATTACAGAGGATGAATTTCAAAGGTTGATATCTTGATTGGAATATGTTTATTAGGAAATTACTTGAACTAAATACTAAGAAACATCTTAAAAACAATAAGACAAAAAGAAACCCTGTCGGATTTAAAAAAGCGCAACATATTGGAATAATTTTTACAATTGAAAATTTAGAAAAGCATAAAGCAATAAAAGCCTTTAAAAAAGAGCTTGAAGAAACGGGCAAAAAAGTAGAAATAATGTCTTTTTTAGGGAAAGGAAAAGAGAATTATGAATTCCTTTTCGATTTTTTAACGTCTCAGGATTTAAACATTTGGGGGATAATAACAAATGTACATGCAATTAACTTTTCTCAAACGAA
>CAZONK010000005.1:0-37121 GCA_964581095.1 uncultured Roseivirgaceae bacterium | reverse complement strand
ATATCGATAAAAACAGAAATGATATCATAGAAAATCTTATAGCCAGAAGTTATGCAAAGTGTAGAATTGGCATTCATAACAATGACAATAACGATTTTTATGAGTTACTTGTACATCAGGACACTAATAAAAGCGAAGAAAAAATAATCGCTGAACTCTTTTTTTATGCACAAAAAATCACAGGTAATGAAATGTGACCTCAAAGGAACCGGAGTAGCGCTTGTAACACCATTTAGTAAAGACCGTTCAATTGATTTCCCTGGCTTGGATAAATTAATTCATCATGTCATAAAAGGTGGTGTTGATTACCTGGTTGTAAACGGTACCACAGGCGAATCTGCAACATTGAGCAATAAAGAAAAATTACAGATTTTGAATTTCGTAGTAGAGAAGAATATTGAAAACACCCCAGTTATCTATGGAATTGGTGGCAACAATACTTCTGAAATCATATCAAATATGGAGGATTTAGACTACGATGGTATTGATGCCTTATTAAGCGTAAGTCCATATTATAACCGTCCGACACAACAAGGAATTATTTATCATTTTAATGCCATTGCTGACCAAAGTAAAGTTCCGGTTATACTATATAATGTTCCATCCAGAACTTCTTCGAATCTTGAATGGGAAACTACAGTCGAACTTTCAAAACATAAAAATATTATTGGAATAAAAGAAGCGTCAGGAGATTTGTACCAATGTATGCAGGTGATTGCCAACACGAATGATGAATTTATAACTATTTCGGGTGATGATATGCTTACTATTCCAATGATGTCATTTGGCGCACAAGGAGTTATTTCTGTCCTTGCCAATGCATTTCCTTCACACATTAAAGCAATTGTACATGGTAACACCAAAGAAGCAATTAAAGGATTATTTTCTTTGCTTGATATTAATCCATTAATGTACACTGAATCAAATCCGGTTGGTGTAAAGGAAGTGCTTAGGCAGCTGGGTGTTTGCAAAAACTATGTACGAAGCCCCTTGATTGCTGCCTCAAATCAATTGGCTGATGATATTTCTTCAGCACTCAATTTGTTAACTAACTATAACTAAGTGTATTAAACCCATAATTTGATTCAAAAATTTTCAACAATGGGCATAAAAAAAGGCAGCTCGATTAAAAACTGCCTTACAAAGTAAATTTACAAATGGAGTCTAACCTCGATTTTTAATTTCCTGTACTTCTTTTCTTACGTCCTGTGCAAGATTTTTCATTTCCTGCATTGCTTTTCTTACCCTGGTGCCTGCTGCCTGATTGTTCTTGTCATAGAACTTATCAAAGTCAGCTTCCATACCCATTACTTTGTCTCTTAGTTCATCGAATCTTTTGCTCATAATAGAATCGTTAAGGTTGATTTAATAATTGTTAAAAAATATTTAGGCCAATATAGTCAAATTCCTTTAAAAACAACAAGTTGAAGCACTTTTTCCTATTAAATCGGGTCAAATTCTAAAGTTTCATGGTTATTATATTCACCAGCATGCAATTTCTTCTGAACTGCTTCAAATGCGTTGATTGTTTCTTCCACCTGTTCCAAAGAATGTGCTGCTGTAGGTATAATACGTAACATTATGACACCTTTGGGAACTACCGGATAAATTACCACAGAACAAAACAAACTATGATTCTCCCGCAAATCAACAATTAGGTTTGCAGCCTCAACAAGTTCACCATTAAGAAATACAGGGGTAACCGGTGATTCAGTAGTTCCAATATCAAATCCTTTTTCACGGAATCCTTTTTGTATAGCATAAACAATCTTCCAAAGGTTATTCTTGTATTCTGGTTTTGTTTTAAGTAATTCCAGCCTTTTCATCCCCCCTAATACTATTGGCATTGGCAGAGATTTCGCAAATATCTGGGAACGGGAATTATACCGAAGATAATCAATTACTTGCTGTTCTCCTGCTACAAAGGCACCGATCAACGCCATAGATTTAGCAAAAGTTGAGAAATACAAATCTATTTGATCCTGAACCCCAAAATGCTCGCCAACACCAACTCCAGTTTCACCCATAGTGCCAAATCCATGAGCGTCGTCTACAAATAATCTGAATTTATACTTTTCTTTAAGTGCAACAATTTCATCAAGCTTTCCAAGGTTTCCACTCATACCAAAGACGCCTTCTGTAATTACTAAAATACCTCCATCAGTGCCCTCTATCAATTTTTGAGCCCTTTGAAGCTGTTTCTCCAGGTTTTCAATATTATTATGAGGAAAAACAAAGCGTTTTCCCATGTGTAGTCTTACTCCATCAACAATACATGCATGCGATTCTGCATCATATACTACCACATCCTTTCTATCAAGGATTGCATCTATGATACTTACAACTCCCTGATACCCGTAATTGAGCAACATTCCAGACTCTTTACCAACAAATTCAGCCAGTTGACTTTCAAATTGTTCATGGTAATCAGAGTTTCCAGACATCATTCTGGCTCCCATTGGATAGGCAAGCCCCCAATCTCTTGCAGCCTGTGCGTCAACTTCCCTAACTTCAGGATCGTTTGCCAATCCCAGGTAGTTGTTTAAACTCCATGTCAAAACCTCTTTACCCCTGAAAGTCATTCTGGGTCCAATTTCACCTTCAAGCTTTGGGAAAAAAAAGTATCCCTTTTCAACATCCGCATGTTTTCCAAGCGGTCCTCTATCATACAGTAATTTTTCGAAAATATCCACAGGTCAGAAATATTTAGTTCTCAATAAATCTAAAATACACGCAAAAATACGAGGATAAATGATCTTGTCAAATGACCATATTTGATTTAATTTCGAAACATATTTACTAAAACATGTAGTTTCTGTAAATAATTGAAAATAAAATGGGTAAAATACAAAAAATTTTGATTGCCAATCGTGGCGAAATCGCACTACGGGTAATGAGATCAGCAAAAGAAATGGGGATAAAGACCGTTTCAGTCTATAGCGAAGCTGATACAAACGCTCCTTATGTAAAATATGCCGATGAATCAGTTCTGCTTGGTGCAGCACTATCTTCAGAATCGTATCTTAATTCGGATAAAATAATTGCCACAAGCCTGGATATGAATGTGGATGCAATTCACCCCGGATATGGTTTTTTATCTGAAAATGCTGAATTTGCTCAAAAAGTAGCAGATAATGGTTTGATTTTCATTGGCCCCTCCCCTGACTCTATTCGCACCATGGGAAGTAAGATTGCTGCGAAATCAGCTGTTGCTGCTTTCAATATACCAATGGTCCCGGGTACTGACAAAGCAATTAGCGATATTGAGGAAGCGAAGGAATTAGCAATTGGCATAGGATTTCCTGTATTAATTAAAGCAAGTGCTGGAGGAGGTGGAAAAGGAATGCGGGTTGTTGAAGATATAGACTCATTCGAAGAAGAATTGGAGAGGGCTACCAGTGAAGCGAAATCAGCATTCGGTGATGGTTCCGTTTTTTTGGAGAAATTCATTTCCTCAAATAAGCATATTGAATTTCAGATACTTGGAGACCAACATGGAAATGTTATCCATCTGTTTGACAGGGAGTGTACAATTCAAAGAAGGCACCAGAAAGTAATAGAAGAGGCGCCCTCCCCTTCCCTAACCGATGAAATAAGGCAAAAAATGGGAGAAGCCGCTATTAATGTTGGTAAATCCTGTGGGTACTTTGGCGCTGGTACCGTGGAATTTATTTTTGATGATGAAAAGAACTTTTATTTCCTTGAAATGAATACTCGTTTGCAGGTAGAACACCCTGTTACGGAAGAGATTACAGGAATAGACCTGGTTAAACAGCAAATAAAAATTGCTGAGGGTGAAGCCCTGGATTTCACAACGGATGATTTATCAATAAAAGGTCATGCCATTGAGGTAAGGGTTTATGCGGAAGATCCTACATCAAACTTTCTTCCTGATATAGGCACACTTGATAAATATAAGATACCTATGGGACCCGGTATTAGAGTTGATGACGGATTTGAGGAAGGAATGCAAATACCTATATATTATGATCCAATGATTTCTAAATTAATTGCTCATGGGAGCAGCCGAACAGAAGCAATTAGACGTATGACCCGTGCAATTGAAGAATATGATATCATAGGAGTTGAAACTACACTTGACTTTTGCAAATATGTAATTAATCATCCTGTTTTCAAGGATGCATCCTTTACTACTAATTTCGTTGAAAAATATTTCGACCCTGAAAAATTCAATTTACCTCAAGGGGATAATAACGATGAAAATATAGTTGCCGCGCTTGTAGCAAGTCGACTTTTCCAAAATCATCTCCATAAACAAATACCTGAATTAGTGCAAAATGGTAGTAAATGGAAGTTGAGAAACAAAATCTAATTTTGGGAGGAATATATTTTCTTGTACAGGATGAAATTGAAATACCCTCTTATTCTTGCTTCCGGAAGTCCAAGGAGAAAAGAACTACTACGGAATGCTGGTTTTAACTTTGAAACTAATGTAAAAGTTGTTGAGGAAGTTATTGATCATAATTTACCTCCTGAAGATGCAGCAATGGAGGTTGCACTACATAAATTAAAATCATATGAAATGCTGATGCAATCACACACTGTACTTTGTGCTGACACTATTGTGGTGGTTGACGGTAAAATACTTAGTAAACCAGCAAACAGAAATTCAGCGATTGAAATGCTGACGATTTTAAGCGGTAGACAACATAAGGTAATCACAGGGGTTAGTATTGGTTCCCCCGAAAAAATAATTTCATTTTTTTCGACAACCGAAGTATTATTTTATAATCTCGAACAAACCGAAATAAATAGCTATATCCACAAATTCATACCTTTAGATAAAGCCGGTGGATATGGAATACAGGAATGGATTGGATTCATTGGAATAAAACAAATTACAGGTGACTATTACAATGTTGTGGGCTTACCCATAAGTAAAGTTTATCAAACACTTAGGAGCTCTTTCACTTGAAACAATTCTATACTTATTTAAGGGATTTTCTTAAAGAAGATTTTCACCTGGGTTACTATTTTGTGACAGCAATTTTTATTGCAGTTGCAATTACAATTAATTACTCCATCGACCTTGAGGACGGTATATTAGATAATTTACCAACTACCACTTTACGATATCTGGCCTTTTTAGCCCTATATTTTTTCGCCTACCTGATCACCATATTATTCAATAAACTTTTTTACCCGGATAATTCGTTTTTAAGAGACAGGAAACTCTGGTTAATGATAATTGTTGGATTTTCGATAGTATCCTTTGATACAGCTTTATATACTTATAAATTCTTTTATTTCCTTCCCTCTCAACTTTCATACTTTATACCAAAAGTTTTTAACAACCTGTTTACGATAATATCCTACATTCTGCCACTATGGTTGTTTTATAAATTATTTGATAAATATCTTGGTTCATTTTATGGTCTTACCTCAAGAGGATTTGATTTTAAACCCTATTTTCAATTATTTATGATTGTTATTCCAATTGTAGCAATTGCCTCATTTCATGAAAATTTAAATACGTATTATCCGGTGTATAAGAGTAATGGAGCCGCAGAATTCTGGAATATCAGTGAAAGTGTAACTCTTGCGGGATATGAACTTGCCTATGGGTGGAGTTTTGTATCTGTAGAACTGCTATTCCGAGGTTTCCTGGTTATCGGGCTTGTAAATATCATGGGTAGGCATGCAATTCTACCTATGGTTGTTTGCTATTGTTTTATCCATTTTGGTAAACCAATTGGTGAGTGCATCAGTTCGGTATTTGGGGGATACATTCTGGGTATTATTGCATATTATAGCAGGAGTATATTTGGAGGTATATTCATTCATATCGGACTGGCATGGCTAATGGAAATTACCGCCAGTTTAAATTCTTATTTAAATATCCCTTGAATTTTTTTTGAAACCAGTTCCTTTAATTCCTTAATATTTATATCCAGCGCACAGTTAAAATGGCCTTCAGGACAATTAATTTTGCCATGTAATCCGCATGGTCTGCAATCAATGGGTTTCTTAGTTTCAATTATAATTGAAACTTTTGACAGAGGTCCAAAACCAAATGATGGTAATGTTGAACAAAACACTGCACATGTTGGTACATTAGTTGCCGACCCCATATGCAAAGGAGCAGAATCGTTTGTAAAGATTAACTTTGCACCTGATATTAAGGCAGCAGTTTCATCTAATTTAAGTTTACCAGCCATTACTAGGGTATCAGGATGGCTCGTTTCATTGCTAATACGGGTACAAACATTTTCATCATCAGGTCCCCCTACGAGTATGATCTTGTAATCAAGTCGAATAGAATCACATAATTCAATCCATTTTTCAACTGGAAATTGCTTTGTAAACCAAACTGAAGATGGGGCAATGCAGATGTATTCTCCTGCCTGATATTTATTAATTCCATTAAGTGTATTATCAGAGAAAAATAACTTAGGTTTTTCAGGAAACTCATCAGTCAGGTATTGAATTAAATGATGATTCCTTTCAATTTCATGTATGCCATTTTTGGATGGGAAATCATGCTGAACTGAGTGGGAATAAAATAAGCTAAATGGATTTTGTTTAAATCCGATTTTGATTGCAGCACCTGAAAGAAAAGTTATTAAACCGGTAGAAAAGTATCGTTGAACATTAATCACTATATCATACTTATTAGCTCTTATCGTTCTTATTACCCCCAATAATGACCGATACTTAAAAGATTTCTTTTTCCACAAAATCACATTATGAATACCCGGATCATTATTAATAAGTTTTTCAATACCATCCCTGAGTAAAAAATCAATTTGTGATTCAGGAAAGAAAGTCTTTAGTTTTTGAATGATTCCCGTCGCAAGAATTACATCCCCAATAAATGCAGTTTGAATTATGAGTACTTTATTGATTTTATTTACTTGCTTTGCATCCACGCTGCAATTTAAAGACTTTCAATTAAAGAAAACTAAATGGCCGATTCCGTAAATAGAAAGATATCAGCAGTTATAATGACCTACAATGAAGAAAAACGAATTGGAAATTGTATCCGATCAATCGTTGACGTTGTAGATGAAATTGTTATCGTTGATTCCTTTTCATCCGACAAAACCCGGGAAATTTGCGAAGGTTATAGTACAGTTTTTATTCAAAATAAATTTGACGGCTACATCCAGCAGAGAAAATTTGCAATAAGTCATGCATCAAATGATGCTGTTCTTGTGCTGGATGCAGATGAGTTATTAAGTGATGCTCTTGCGATTGAAATAATAAAGATAAAGAGTAATTGGTCCGCCGATGCTTTTGCTTTCAACCGGCTAACAAATTATGAGGGAAAGTGGATACGCCATTGTGGGTGGTATCCTGATAAAAAAACGAGATTATTTGACAGAACTAAAATCACTATTAAGGGCAAAAATCCACACGATCAGATTGTTGCAAAAGATGGGTTTAAAACAAAATGGATTAAAAAAGACATTTTGCATTTCTCATTCAATTCAATAAGTGATCATATTTCCAAGTCCAATAACTTTTCAACAATTGCTGCAATAGCGGATTTTGAGAATGGTAAAAAAGTAGTATTTGTATATCACCTCCTGTTCAAACCGACCTATCAGTTCATTAACGAATACTTTATCAGACTTGGAATTCTGGATGGATACTATGGATTTATTATATGTACTATTTCATCGTTCGGCAAATTCCTGAAATATGCAAAACTAAGGCAGCTAAACATTGATAATAAATGAAGTATTTCACACTACTTCTGGTATTAGGTTATGAAGACGGACATATTTCCAGCTATTAATAATTAATTTAAAACTTGTTGTTAGGTATGGGAAGGAATTATAATGGAATAAGTATTAACACTACAAGTTATACGCACGAGCGGGTATTTAGTCTTATAAACAAAAACCTAAATAAGACTGTTGTGGATATTCCATCTGGAAGCGGGGCATTTGTTAAAAGGTTACAAGATGAAGGTTATAAAAATATTATTGCAATTGATATTGAAAATATATTAGAAATTGAGTTTGATAATTTTGTAGAAGGAGATATGACCAAAACCCTCCCATTGTCTGATGAATCTTGTGATGTAGTAGTATGTATTGACGGTTTAGAACATATTAGCAAACAATTTGATTTCGTTAAGGAAATTTACAGAATACTAAATAATCAGGGTGAATTTATTATATCTACTCCCAATATAAGTTCTCTAAGGTCAAGATGGAAATGGCTAACAACCGGTCATCATCATAAATGTAACTCTCCGTTAGATGAAAACAATCCAACCCCACTTCACCATATTGGGATGATTTCATTCCATGAGATCAGATACTTACTGCACACAAATGGATTCAAAGTATCTGAAGTAAAAACCAATAGAATTAAGCTAATCAGTTGGTTATATGTTATTTTTCTTCCATTCGTATATTTTTCTACTTATTGGGTTTATTACAGAACAGGCAAAAAACAAAACCTGGAAGAAATAAATAAAGGTGTATTCAATAAAATGTTTTCCAGAGAAGTATTGTTTGGAGAAACATTGATTGTTAAAGCAACAAAAACTACTCCAATAGGAACGTAAAACATACAAATATGTGATTGCAGATAAAAATGAGAAATATTTGTTTTTTTAACAGCATAACCTTTTGGGGAGGAGGTGAAAAACTTCATCTTGAAAACGCAATTGAATTTAAAAAGAAAAACTACAATGTTATATTACTATCCAATCCTGACTCCCCTTTATGGGAAAAGGCAGTTTCTTATGGGTTAACGGCGTTCCCCATAACCGTTAATAATCTTTCTTTTTTAAATCCATTTAAAGTAGTAAAACTTATCTTTTTTTACAGAAAAAAAAAGATTGGTACTGTTGTCTTTTCTTCTTCTCAGGATTTGAAGCTAGGAAGTATTTCGGCAAAATTGGCAGGAGTTAAAAATATAGTCTATTTAAGAGGACTAGCTGTTCCAATTAAAGCCAGCATAGTAAATCGTATAATTTTTAAATCATTGCTTACACATATTGTATCAAATTCTGACGAAACAAAACGGAATATTCTTAAATATTTAGGCAAGTATATTAATGAAAATAAAGTTCGAACTATTTACCACGGTATTAACGTAAGAAAGCTGAATAATGACAAAACATTTAAGCTAAATGAAATTCAAGAAAAAGGACACGGTGTAATTTTAGGAAATGCAGGAAGACTGACTACTCAGAAAGGTCAGGACAAACTTATAAAAATTGCAAAAAAATTAAAGGATAAACAGATTGACTTCACACTCTTTATAGCTGGAACCGGCGAATTACAGTCTGAATTGGAAAAACTCATAGATGAGTACAATCTTCAAAAAGATGTTATCCTGCTTGGTTTTGTAAAAGATATGGAATTGTTCATGAATTCAATTGATATTTTTGTTTTAACATCAAAATGGGAAGGTTTTGGGTTCGTTTTGGTAGAAGCAATGATTAAATCAAAACCTATTGTAGCATTTAATATTACCAGCAATCCAGAAATTGTAAAAGCTAATAAATCAGGGTTTCTTGTAGATTATCCGGATTTAGATTTGTTTGCTGAAAAAACCTGCCAGTTGATAAAAGATAATGTCTTACGCAATAAAATGGGTGAAGCTGGCCTGAAGACTGTCCATGAAAGATTTGTTATTGAAGATAGAATCTCTGAATTTGAATCTTATATTATCGGAAATAATTCCTGAAACAAGGCTACAAATCAGTTAGTGTATCTTTAATAGAACTAGAGTTTATGACTTTCAATACCCTGATATTATATCAATTCAATAATTAGAAAGATTAACCCTGGTGGTTGCTAATTATCTTCTTCATCGTCATCATCCTTGGAGTCCTTATCAGCCTCACTGTCAACAACAAGGTCACCATCTTTCAATCGTTTGCTTACGGCAAGGAACGGCCCTGAAATAACTTTTTCAGCTTCCTCAAGTCCTTCAAGAATTTCAATGTTATCATAATCACTAATTCCTGTTTTCACCAGGCGAATCTTTGCCTTACCATCTTCATAAACAAAAACTACTTCCTTTTTTATTTCATCATCCTTCTTACCCGTACGTTTTGGTTTAGCAGTTTCGGTTGAGTCACTGTTAATATCTGACTCGCTCCTGGTGGTTACTGCTGCAAGGGGAACTACCACAATATCGTTCTTACTGTTTGTAATTATCTCAACACTCGCTGTCATACCTGGTCTGAATGGGGTTTTTCTACCCTCATTAACCAAATCCTGAAATGAACTGTTAAGAATTCTAACTCTAACTTCAAATTCAGTAACTGCATCAGCACCACCAGATTCATTTGCAGTATTGGCAATTTGTGTAACTATTCCTTTAAACGTCTTTTCCATGTAGCTGTAAGAATCAACATCAATTATGGCAGTATCTAATAACGAAATCCGGATTATATCATTTTCATTCACATCAACCCGTACTTCCATCTTGTTCAAATCAGCAATTCTGATCATTTCAGTACCGGCAAATTGTTGGGTTCCAACTACCCTTTCACCTTTTTCTACCAGAAGTTTTGATACGGTACCAGAGGCTGGTGCATACATACTTGTCAATCGCAGGTTCTCTTCAGCATCGTCAACACTCGCCTTAGAACTCAACACAATGTATTCCGATGCTTTCACGCTCTGACGGGCAGATTCCAGGTCGTTTTCAGCTACTTTAAAATTTTGTTCAGCAAGTTGCCAGTTTGCATCAGATATTACTTTTTCATCATACAACTTTTTATTCCGGTCATATTCACCTTTAAGGCGATCGTAAGTGGCATGTGATCTTGCCAGGTTCGCTTTTGCAGATGCTAAATTTGCCTTTTGCGTATTATAATTAGCCTGGGCTCTTTCAAGTGCATTTATAAAATTGTCGGGTCTGATTTTTGCAAGTAAATCACCAACAGTAACAGAATCGCCCTCTTTAATGAGCAACTCAATGATTTCACCCGATACATCCGGACTAAGCTTAATCTCATTTACAGGTCTCACTGTTCCTGAAGCACTTACTTTTTCAACAATTGTTTCTTTTTTCACTTCTGTGAGTGTAACTTCCAGTTCCTTCTTTTTCCCAATAAATCCAGTGGACTTCCCTACTACTACTACTACAATTAGAATTACAACTGCTCCTAATAGTATATAGAGGGTTTTATTTGATTTTTTACGTCTTTTTGCCATGTTTTAATTTTAATAATTTAAATCTCCCAGGTAGAATTTGAGAATTGCCAGTTTGAATATGTAGTCGTACTTTGATATTAATAAATTATTTTTCGCCTGAAATAAATTATTTTGCGAAACCTGAAAATCAAAGAAATTCATTGCTCCCAATTCATAACTTCGCTGGGTCACCCGAAATGATTCCTCCTGTGCCTCAACCTGCCTGGTTGAAGCATCGTAAGACTTTTGAGAAGCCAGTACATCATTGTAGGCCCTCTCGATGGTTTGTCTTAGCGTATTTGACCGTTCCTCGTATGTAATTTCAGCTTGCCTTTTACTGATGATCGCCCGCTGAACATTTGAACTTACTGCAAAGCCATTAAAAACAGGGATACTTAAATTCAATCCAACAAACCTGCCAAAATTATCTCCAAATTGGTCAAGGAAGGGATAAGATTCAAAAGAATCAAATCCTTGTCTGGTTGTCGGATTCGTATAAACAACCTGCGTGGGATCCAAATTTACAGTTCCAATTGGTGTTGCAGGAACAGGAACAGTGGTTCCATTAGGTGCTATCCGCTGTGCATCACGCACCGAAGAGTAATTGGTATTTAAAGATGCGTTCAAACGTAAAGAAGGATAGAATTGAGCCCTGGCAATTTTTACTCCCAGATCAGCACTTTCAAGACCCAGGTTTGCACTTTGGATTTCAGGCATAATTTCCAGGGCAATTTGGTAAATATCAGTTAATGATGATCCATCCAACTGAAACTGGTCAAGCTCAATTGTTGGAATTTCAATATCAAATGGCTCGGTTGCCGGAATCTGCAATGCTTGTTTTAACTGAAGAACAGATAAATTAAAGTTATTATCAGCATTTATCACATTCACTTCATTTGTTGCTTTTTGCGCCAGTATGTCATACAGCTGAGTTTGTGGGGCAGCTCCCGCATCCACCTGTTTCTGGGTTCGGGATACCAGTTGATCGGTAGAATTCAGCTGAGATATTGCATTGTTCAATAGCTCCCTGTTGAAAACGGCATTGGTATAAAACGTTATTACTCCAAGAATTACACTGTTTTTAGAAGTTTCATGGTCTGCTTTGCTAAGATCAAGATTTACTAATGCTTGCTTATAAGTATTTCGTAATCGATTCGTTTGAAATAATAGCCATGAAGAGGATCCGGTTAAACCTGCCGTCTCAAATCTTTCTGTTGTAAATAAGTTGGTTGTCGGGTCAATTGAACGACCCCAGCTATTATTGTAAGACCCCCCGAAATTTAATGATGGGGCCATTGACCATTTACTTTGTTTTACATTTACTTCACCCGATTCAATGCCATACAAAGTTCGTTGAACAGATAGATTGTTTTCCAATGCATAATTTATACATTCCTCAAGTGTCCAGACTTTAGAATCTGTATCGACCTGGGCATAAGAGGTAACAAATGTTATGATAATGAGGAAGATAAATACAATTGTCTTTTTCATAATTTTTTAGTCCTTAAAGAATCTATAACCGGGATATACCTGACCTTATGCACCCAGTTTAAATTTTTTATATATTCAATTGTTAAATCACCCAAACCAGAATCCATTTCGATGATTTGACATGCATCATCATTTTTCCCCTTTCTTGAAACAGTCATTGTGGCAATGTTGCAATCATCCTGGGAAAGTATATTGGCTAGATATCCTATGCTTCCTTTTACATCCACTGCAGTAACTATAAGTGTGTGCAGCGAGGTGCTGAAATTAGCTGCAAATCCATCAATTTCCTTAATCCTTATTACCCCTCCGCCACGGCTTTCTCCAACTAAGTTTATAGTTTCATTATTTTTTGTAGCACTTATTTGAATAGTATTAGGATGAAACGTAGATGCATTTCCAATTGATTTAAACTTATATTTCAATCCTGCAGCTTCAGCTAAATCTAATGATTTTTTAATACGGATATCATCTGCAGAAAAATTCATTAATCCGGCAATTACAGCCTTGTCGCTACCATGGCCTTCATAAGTGCGTGCAAATGAGTTATAGAAAATAATTTCAACCTGATCAGGTGTACCTCCAAGAATGCCCGCAACCGTCCTCCCAATTCGAACAACTCCCGCTGTATGCGAACTGGATGGGCCAATCATTACAGGTCCAATCATATCAAATACACTACTGCTTTCACTCATTGTAACCTTACAAAATTAAATACAGATTTCTATTCAGATGAAGAGAAAATTATAAAAGGTCAATTTTCTGTTTAAAAGACCTAATAGTATGACCGAATAAATCACAAAAAGGTTACACGGCAATCGGTGCTTTTATTCCGGGATAAGGATCATAATTTCCCAACGTAAAATCCTCATAATCAAAGGCGAATATATTATTTACATTGGGATTTATTTTCATAACAGGCAGTTGCCTAGGCACTCTTGATAATTGCAGTTTTGCCTGGTCCATATGGTTGGTATAGAGATGTGCATCTCCAAATGTGTGAACAAATTCACCAGGTTTGAGCCCTGTCACATGTGCAACCATTAAAGTGAGCAAGGCATAGGATGCTATATTGAAAGGAACTCCAAGAAACACATCTGCAGAGCGTTGGTAAAGCTGACAAGAAAGCCTGCCATCTCCAACATAAAACTGAAAGAGTGTGTGGCATGGTGGCAATGCCATTTTATTAACTTCAGGTACATTCCATGCACTTATAATATGACGTCTGGAGTCTGGATTATTTTTTATCTGATCAATTAACAAAGTAACCTGATCAACCGTTTTCCCATCCTGGGTCGGCCAGCTACGCCATTGGTGCCCATAAACCGGGCCAAGATCTCCGTTTTCATCAGCCCACTCATCCCAAATCTTAACACCATTGTCATTCAGGTATTTTACATTTGTATCACCGTTCAAAAACCAAAGTAGTTCATAAATAATCGACCTTAAATGTAGCTTCTTTGTTGTAAGTATAGGAAAATGGGTAGATAAATCAAACCTCATTTGATATCCAAATACACTTTTTGTTCCTGTACCTGTCCTGTCTCCCTTATCAACTCCATTTTTTAGGATATGGGTCATTAAATCAAGATACTGCTGCATTTGTAGCGTTGATTATATTTTTAAAAAGTTGGTAACAAATGTACATACGATTCCCTTAAAACTCTTTATTATTCTGCTTGCAATCTCTATTTATTTCAGACGTTTTAGCATCAATTATTTACCGGAACCAAGTCTTTACATTCGCGGATTCGAAAATAAAATTATTGTAATCATTTTATTACAAATCACCTGAAATTTACTTACAGTTTGAACAGGTGAATCGTTAACCCCTCTTATCCTCAATTTACCACTCATAAAAATAGTTTTCAGGTATTATTTTCTGATATTACCTTAGAAAGTTAATTGAATAGCCTCAAACACATAATTCCATGAAAAATTTAATTCCGATAATTAAATGTAACAACCTATTTTCTATGATTGTTATCCTCTTTATTTTGTCTGTTCCTGGAATAGCTCAAAATATTGATATGGAAAAATTCAAGGAATTTAAACCAAGAAATATTGGCCCCGCAGGAATGAGTGGAAGAGTTACAGCAATAGATGTTGTAACCAATCAACCTGGAATCATCTATATAGGAACAGCATCTGGAGGTTTGTGGAAATCTGAAAGCGGAGGAGTGAACTGGGATCCAATTTTCGAAAAAGAACCGGTAATGTCCATTGGATCTATTGCAATAGATCAAAGTAATCCTGACGTGGTATATGTAGGTACCGGCGAAGGAAACCCAAGAAACAGCAACAATGGCGGCAACGGAATTTATAAAAGCCTTGATGGTGGAAAGTCGTGGAAACATTTGGGACTGGATAATACACGACATATTCATAGAATAATTGTAAATAAAAGTAATCCTGACATCATCTTTGCAGGATCAATTGGTTCACCATGGGCGCCACACCCTGAAAAAGGAGTATTCAAATCAACCAATGGTGGCAATACATGGAGCAAAGTACTATTCGTCAACGACCTCACCGGATGTGCTGACCTGATTGCTGACCCAAACAATCCCAACAAACTGTTTGCCGCTATGTGGGAACACCAAAGAAAACCCTGGACATTTAACTCCGGGGGAAAAGGTTCGGGATTGTACCGAACAATTGATAGCGGAAATACCTGGGAAAGGATTTCAGATGACGATGGCCTTCCTAAAGGAGATCTTGGAAGAATAGGTGTGGCAGTTGCCCCAAGCAATTCCAAAATTGTATATGCCCTTGTAGAATCAAAGAAAAATGCACTTTACAAATCTGAGGATGGAGGATACAAATGGAAAAAAATAAACGACAAAAATAATATAGGAAATCGCCCTTTCTATTACTCAGAAATTTACGTTGACCCCATAAATGAAAACAGGGTTTATAGTTTGTATTCATTCGTAAATGTATCGGAAGACGGCGGTAAATCTTTCAGCACATTTGCTTCATCGTATGGAATTTTGGATGGTATACATCCAGATCACCACGCCTGGTATATTCACCCTACCAACCCCAATTTTATAATCGATGGAAATGACGGTGGTTTGAATATCACATTTGACAGGGGAGAAAACTGGAGGTTTATTGAAAATCTTCCACTCGCCCAGTTCTACCATATCAATGTTGATATGGACATACCATACAATGTTTATGGTGGTATGCAAGACAATGGATCATGGGCTGGCCCGGGTTATGCTTTTAAATCAGGTGGAATCCGTAACTCCTACTGGCAGGAACTGATGTTCGGTGACGGATTTGATGTGGTACCTGATCCCGATGATAGCAGGTATGGCTATGCTATGTCGCAAGGTGGAAACGTTGGTAAATATGATAAACAGACCGGGTATGTAACTACAATCCGTCCTACACATCCAGACCCTGAAATGAAGTTAAGATTCAACTGGAATGCTGCTATCGAACAAGACCCATTTGATAATTCTACAATCTACTATGGGAGCCAGTTTGTTCACAAAAGTACAAACAAGGGAAACACCTGGAGTATTATCTCACCAGATCTTACCACCAATAATCCTGACAAACAAAAACAATATGAAAGTGGAGGATTGACCATGGACGCAACAGGTGCCGAAAACAATACAACAATACTTGCAATTGAAACATCACCGATAGAAAAGGATGTAATTTGGGTTGGAACCGATGATGGATATGTGCAGGTTTCCCGTAATGGTGGCAATACCTGGCAAAATGTGACCCAAAACGCAAATGGATTTCCCAGGGAATCCTGGGTTGCTCAAATCCATGCATCGAATTATAATAAGGGCGAAGCTTTTGTTGTTGTCAACAACTACAGAATGGGTGATTATACGCCCTACCTCTTCCATACTTCCGACTATGGTGAATCATGGACCTCCATGCTTGCACCAAACGCTGTTAAAGGATTTACACTTTCTTTTGTTCAGGATCCTGTTGAACCAAAACTTATGTTTTTAGGGACAGATTTTGGATTGTACCTGAGTATTGATGCCGGTGGTACATGGACAAAGTGGACAAATGAATATCCCAGCGTACCTACAGCTGATATGGTAATTCATCCCAGGGAACCTGATCTGATAATTGGTTCCTACGGTCGTGCTGCATATGTATTCGACGACATTCAACCTTTACGTGAAATAGCGGCTGAAGGAGTTGGTGTGTCAGACAAACAATTGCACCTATTTGCAGCCCCCGATGCCTATCTGGCTACAAACCAACAGGCTGAAGGAACACGTTTTGCTGGAAACAGCATCTATACAGGTGACAACCGACCCCGGGGAGCTCGATTGTCCGTTATGCTAAATAAACCCAAAAAAGAAAAGGAAGAAAAAGAAGAAAGCAGCAAAGCTAAAGGGAAAGATAAAAAGAAAAAGAAAGTAAATCAGATACTATCAGCAGAAAGTGAGAAAGATGAATCCAAGGAGGAAGTCAAATATGATACACTCACTGTAGAAATTTACAATTCAAAAAATGAATTGATCAGAACTTTGAAAAAAAATCCAAAAGAAAATGGATTGTACAGATTTTCCTGGAATTTAGGTGAGAAAGGAGTCCGCTATCCCAGCAGGACCAAACCAAAAAAAAATGCTTCAGAGCCCAGGGGTGGAAGTGTATTACCGGGTACCTTCAAAGTGGTCATGACTTTTGAAAATTCCAAAGATTCCACAATGGTAAATGTGCTGGCTGACCCAAGAATCGATGCGGATGTTTCAAATCTTATTTCAAGAAAAAACATGCAAAAAGAATTGGAGAACCGTATAAAACCAGCTTCTGATGCAATGACAAGATTGGTTGAATCAAAACAAATCATCGATGATATTACAAAACAAATGAAGGACAAGAAAGGTGATGAATATAATTCACTTAAGGATTTGAATAAATCAATGAAAGATTCAATTGAAGCATTGATGGTGGAATTTGTTGGACCAGATAATAGTAAAAAGCAAGGGATTGTGGGTACCAAGGATCCTAGCATAAACAATTACTTATTTTCCGCCCGTAGATACATCTCATCCGGGATCCATAAACCCGGCGAAACAGAAGACAGGGTTTTAAAACATGTAGATGGTGTATTGAAACCTGCACTCGAAAAAGTAAATGCTTTTTATCAAACTGCCTGGCCCGAATACAAGAAACAAGTTGAATTGGTTGACCTCTCCCCTTTTAAAGATTATGAACCACTAAAACTGAATTGAAGCTAAGTTTTATCTATTCTCCTGACTGTCAGGATAGTAAATTGATTTGCATTTAACTATTCTGGCAGTTCTTTATTACATTTAGCCTATTAATAAGTAGACTAATTTTAATACCTGAAGTTGATATGATTAGGATTCCCATTCTGCTTTTATTAATCTTAGCTTCTTCCATTGGAATAGCACAGGAATTCGCTGATCCTTTTACAGCCCGTGCGTACTGGTTAAAACTTCAAGATCCTTCTTACAGGGCAATTCTCGATAAGCAGGGTGCCGGTGAAAAACTTGACAGCAATGATGAAAAGTACCTGGTTTTTTTCGAAAAACAATTGGTGGAGTACTATAACCAATTACCAGATGCTGAAAAAACAAAATTCAGGGACTTTAAACAGCAGTGGGATGAGGAAGACAACCAGATTAGGGAGGAAGAACCTTCAGATGTACTCGAGACGAATACCCGTGGCATTATGCCCGGGAAAAAATATAGGTTGTATAACGGACTTTATGGATTCATCTATGGATCAATGATTATACCAGTTTTGGGTGTTGAAGAGAGTGCCATTTCATTTGGTTTGCCATTGTTACTTGCCGGAGGTAGTTTACTCTTGCCAGTAATAAATCCTAATAAGTACGAGAATATGACCTACAGTTCTGTCCTGCTTAATCGACATGGGAAATTTTATGGTTTGATCGATGGTGGTGCATTAAGCATTTTAATATTCGGAGCTGATGATGAAACTGATGGAAAACTTGCTCTCGCCCTATCAGTAGCTGGAAGTATCACTATGGGTGAAATTGGTTTTCAATTAGGAAAGCGAAAAGACTGGACAGAAGGCAGAATTTCAGGATATACACATTATGCAGCAGTATCTGTTCTATCTGGTTTGGGATTGTACGCCTCGTTTGCCAATGAATTTGACCCAAGGCTTTTTGGAGGGATCGTATTAGCTAGCCAGGCCGGTGGTTATTTACTTGCAAACAAACTTTGGAAAAAATATAAATACACCAGGGGAAGTTTACTTGCTTCAGGCAGTTTTACCCTATTTTCTACTTTATTAGGTATAGGGCTTATCGGGCAAGTTGAGTCCAGTGATGATCAACGTAAAATTCTCGTACCAACAGCCGCATTAATTGGAGGGTCTCTTCTCAGCCATTCATTAACCCGAAATCTAAACCTTACTGCGAAGCAAGGCTGGAAGGTAAATTATATAGCGGGAGCGGGTGCATTAATAGGGCTAGGTACTGCACTTATAATTAGTCCATCAGAACCCTCACTATATTTCCTATTGCCATCAGTTGGGGGATTAATTGGCTGGGGAGCGGCCGTGAAAGGGATGTCCATAAAACCAATTAAATCAGACATAAAATCATATGATAACAACTTTTCATTTTCTGTCAATCCTGAAAATTATTTTATAAATAAAAACACTCCATTTGAAAAATTGACTCCGAACATGGTATCCAGACCTGTCTTAGGATTACGATTAACATTTTAATTTATAGCTTAAATATCCGCGGGAGTTATTATATGTTTTGTCAACTGTCTAGTGGCGAATCAATTATATTTGCAGAATTAAACACAAATTAAAATGCGGGTAGCTGTTTACAGAAAAGAACATTTTAGCGCTGCGCATCGGCTACATTATCATCAATGGTCTGATGAAAAAAATATTGAAGTATTCGGTATGTGCAACAATCCCGGATTCCACGGCCATAATTATGAAATAATCGTAAAACTGACCGGGGAACCTGACCCCCAAACCGGTTATGTATATGACATGAAAAAGCTAAGTGAAATTATCCGGCAAAACGTGATCAGTAAGTTTGATCATAAAAATCTAAACATGGATACTTCCGAATTCAGGAAACTGAATCCAACAGCTGAAAATATTGCCATTGTTATCTATAAATTACTACGCCCGGCGTTGCCATCGCATCTCGATTTGAAAATTACTTTATATGAAACAGAAAGAAACTTCGTTGAATACCCTGCCTGAAGAAAAACTTAGCTATACTTCAGAAATGGAAAAGGGACTTAGAGATGAGCAAGCAGGTACCGTCACAGATACACCTTTACGGAAGGATGCATTCGATCTTAGCGATTCGCAGAAGATTGAAAAAATATCACACCATTTCAAAGCAATTATGGAAACACTTGGGCTTGATTTGTCGGATGATAGCCTGGCAGGGACCCCTCTGCGTGTAGCCAATATGTATATCAATGAAATTTTCAGTGGCCTGGATCCAAATAATTTTCCGGATACAACACTATTTGAAAACAAATACAAATATGGAGAGATGATTGTTGAAAAAAATATCACGTTCTTTTCAAATTGTGAGCATCACTTCGTACCAATTTATGGAAAGGCGCATGTTGCTTACTTTTCCTCAGGAAAAGTAATTGGGTTATCCAAAATAAACAGGATCGTTCAATACTATGCAAAAAGGCCACAAGTACAAGAAAGGCTTACAATGCAAATTGCCAAAAAAATGAAACAAATATTGAACACTGAACATCTTGCAGTTGTAATAGATGCAACACATCTTTGCGTATCCTCAAGAGGGGTTGGGGATACCAACAGCAGGACAGGAACGGCACATTTTGACGGTAAATTTAACGAGGAGATTATTAAAACTGAATTTTTGAATTATATCAATGCCAACTCCTGACTGATACTGCGATGAATTGAATTGGATTATAAATAAAATATGCACAAAATGAAACTGGAGAATGAAATTTCGCAAACTGAATGGCAGAATGAATATCAAAAATTAATCGTTAATTTAGTATTTACCAACAATTATTTACATAGCAAGATGAGTCCCGTGTTCAAGGAATACGGAATCACTCGTCAACAATTTAATGCACTGAGAATTTTACGTGGCCAACACCCTAAACCGGCTACTATTAATTTACTAAAGGAGCGTATGCTCGACAAAATGTCGGATACATCAAGAATTGTGGATCGATTACTTATTAAAAAGTTAATTGAAAAAACAAAAAATTCAACCGACAAGAGAGCTGCTGATATTATCATTTCCAGGAAAGGACTTGACCTGCTTAAACGCCTTGACCCAATTACAAATGGATTTAATGACATTGTATCTTCCCTTTCAGAATCAGAAGCAAAGAACCTGAATGAATTACTTGATAAAATTCGGGATTAAGCTTGTCCAAAACCATCTCAAAAGGTAGAAAAGGAATCCTGATTTCATTTTTAATTAACTGGCGTTATTCTATCTTTGCAACCGTTTTTTAGGAATCAATAATTTATGGATAATTTGAATATACTGCTATTCGCTCCGGCCCTTGGAATAGTTGGATTAGTTTTCATGCTGATCAAAGCTATGTGGGTTTCAAAACAGGACGCGGGCGATGAAGGTATGCAAGTAATCGCCGGCCATATAGCAGACGGGGCTATGGCATTTCTAAAAGCAGAGTGGAAAATGCTTTCTTATTTCGCGGTAATTGCAATGATATTACTGGCTTATTCAGGCACAACAATTGAAGCATCCAGCCCGGTAATTGCGGTATCATTTCTCATTGGTGCAATCTTCTCAGCATTTGCAGGCTACATCGGGATGAACATCGCTACAAAGGCAAATGTTCGGACCACACAAGCGGCACGTACAAGCCTTGCACAAGCTTTAAAAGTTTCTTTTACGGGTGGATCTGTAATGGGACTCGGTGTTGCCGGATTGGCAGTACTTGGACTTGGGACACTCTTCATTATTTTTTACTATATGTATGTAGTAAATACCGGTGGCGATGTAAATGGCCTGGCTATGGAAAAGGCTCTTGAAGTACTTGCTGGTTTTTCTCTTGGATCGGAAAGTATAGCTTTGTTTGCCCGGGTTGGGGGGGGTATTTATACCAAAGCTGCCGATGTTGGTGCTGACCTTGTAGGAAAAGTTGAAGCCGGAATTCCAGAAGATGATCCCAGAAATCCCGCTACAATTGCCGACAATGTTGGTGACAATGTTGGTGATGTTGCAGGTATGGGTGCCGACCTTTTCGGATCATATGTGGCCACTATGCTCGCAACAATGATCCTTGGAAGAGAAATTGTATCTGCTGATAAATTTGGGGGAATAGCGCCTATTATATTACCTACCATCATTGCAGGGCTGGGATTGATCTTTTCAATCGTAGGTACAATGTTTGTAAAAATCAAAGATGAAGAAGGGGATGTTCAACGTGCTTTAAATATTGGGAACTGGTCTTCAATCATATTTACTGTGATCGCTTCATATTTTGTTGTAATGTATCTGCTCCCTGAAAACATGGCTATACGTGGATATGATTTTACTAACTTGAATGTGTTTTATGCGATTGCAGTGGGACTCGTTGTTGGTGCATTGATGAGCGTAATTACAGAGTATTATACAGCAATCGGAAAACGTCCTGTTAACATAATTGTAAAAAGTTCAGGTACAGGACACGCAACGAACATTATAGCAGGCCTTGCTATGGGAATGGAATCAACCGTGCTTCCTATAATTGTATTGGGGAGTGGCATAATTGCCTCCTACTATTTTGCAGGCTTATACGGGGTAGCCATTGCTGCTACGGGCATGATGGCAACTACCGCTATGCAACTTGCTATTGATGCATTTGGCCCTATTGCCGATAATGCTGGTGGAATTGCTGCAATGAGCAGCCTTCCTGAAGAAGTACGAGAAAGAACTGACAAGCTTGATGCAGTTGGAAATACAACCGCAGCAACCGGCAAAGGATTTGCGATTGCCTCTGCCGCCCTTACAGCTTTAGCACTATTCGCTGCCTTTGTTGGTGTTGCCGGGATTGATTCAATAGATATTTACAAGGCTCCTGTGCTATCTGGCTTATTTTTTGGAGCAATGATACCGTTTATTTTTAGTTCGCTCGCAATTGCCGCTGTGGGCCGTGCTGCAATGAAAATGGTAAAAGAAGTAAGAAGACAATTTAAAGAGATACCGGGCATAATGGAAGGGACTGCAACTCCCGAATATGAAAAATGTATAGAAATATCAACAAAAGCATCAATTAGGGAAATGATTGCCCCGGGAGCCATAGCAATTCTTACTCCATTATTGGTTGGATTTGGTTTTCACAATGCATTCAAAGAAACATCTTCTGCTGAAATTCTTGGTGGAGTACTTGCGGGTATAACTGTTTCAGGTGTACTTATGGGAATATTTCAATCAAATGCGGGCGGAGCATGGGATAACGCAAAGAAGTCGTTTGAAAAAGGGGCTGTTATTGACGGAGAAACCTACTACAAAGGATCAGATCCGCACTTCGCTTCTGTTACAGGTGATACCGTTGGAGATCCGTTAAAAGATACTTCAGGTCCTTCAATGAATATTTTGATAAAGCTTACATCTATTGTAGCACTAATAATTGCCCCACATATATCAGTAAACAATCAAAACCATGCTACATTGGATCCAACAGAAATTATTGAACAGGTTTCTGTGGTAGAACGTGAACAAGTAATCGAAAATATCACTGAAGTTGATTCAGCCGATCCAAGAGATTAAGTTAACCGCTATCCTGTAGATTAGCCAAAATACAATTTAGTCACATCAGGCTTTTGGCCTGGATTCCGCATGGTTCCATCTGTGGAGATTGATTGATTAAGTTAAGAATGAACGATTTGTGCAAATAATATATTTCAAATGCATTATTTGGCTTTAATAACTATTTTAGCTCACAATTAATAACCAACCAACTATGAGAACATTACTTGTCATCTTCATGGTATCAACTTTTACAGTTTCCATATCCCAATCTATCATAGGTAAATGGAAATCAATAGATGAAGAAACCGATAAACCTAAGTCAATCGTTGAAATTTATACTAAAGGTGGAAAAGTCTATGGCAAAATTTTGAAACTTTTTCGGGATCCTGGTGAAGATCCAGACCCCATTTGCGATGAATGCACTGATTATCGTAAAAACAAGAAAATCATTGGTTTGGAAATTATCACAGATATGGTAAAAGATGGTGATGAATGGGCTGACGGAGAAATACTTGATCCCGAGAATGGTAAAGTTTACAGTTGTAAGCTCTGGGTGCACGATGGTGTGTTAAAAGTTAGAGGATATATAGCGTTTTTCTTTCGAACACAAACATGGTTACCCTACAAGGAGCCTTGATAAAATACAATTCACATAGGGCATAACACGCTAATTATCAACTTTTAGGTGACTATTTTACAAAAATGTTAAAGATTTTGGTTACTTCTTTTTTTGAATGTGTATATAGTAGTGAACTGTAATGAAAGAGAAAGATATTTTCGATAAGATTTGCAGTGGCGATGAAGGTGCTTTAGACCTTGTTTATCAAAAGTACTACCGGATGATGACAAAACTTGTTATCAATAATAGTGGTACAGAACAAGAAGCTAAGGATATCTATCAGGATGCACTGGTTGTATTTTGGCAAAAAGCAATAAGTGGGAACCTGGTAATGACATCAAAAATGAGCACATACATTTATAGTATCTGCTTTAATTTATGGCGAAAAGAACTTGAACGTAAAAAAAGACATACCAGTGAACAAAAAGATTCATCTGAATTCCAGGAACATGATAAAGCTGAAAGGATCAAAATCATCGGCGAATGTGTTAGTGAATTGGATGATACTTGCAGAAAAGTATTGACATACTTTTATTTTGATGGAATGTCGATGCAAGACATTGCGGAAAAATTAGGATTTGCAAATACGAATACGGCAAAAACGAAAAAATATAAATGCAAGAAAAAATTAGACGAGCTGGTAAAAAGAAAGTATTCGGAACATGATTTTTTAGATTAAATGAATAACGAAAATACATATTTTGACAAAGTTGGCGTATACCTTGATAATGAACTGAAAGGAGAAGAGTTAGCTTCCTTTGAAAATGAATTAAATAATAATCCGGAGTTAGCAAAGGAACTTAGTTTTCAAAACGAGCTGATTCAAGGCATTCATGCATATCGCAAAACACAACTTATTAACCGATTGGATTCCATTCAGGTAGGTACTGGTATATCTACCGGATTAATTGCCAAATATATTGCTGGAATTGCGGTGATCGGTGGAATTGGATTTGGGGTATACAGTATTTTACCTGACCCTGTTCCTGAAAAAGAATTGCCCAATCTGGTTATTGAAGCAGAATCTGAAGAAAATCAAATAAATGAGCTGGCATTAGAAGAATTAGAAGAAACTGAAGCTAATAATCAGGGTATTGAAGATTCAAAGAATTCCAGTCAAATTTCTGAACCACAACATGAACCTGTTAAAAAAGTAACTTCCGAATCGGATATTAATCCGGTAGTTCCTTTAGTTCCGAATCCTGTGCAGGACATAGAAATAACTGAGGGTGAAGATGAGCTTGAAGTTCCAAAAAATAGCATTGGATCAACAGAGAAGGTAGAAAAAACAACTCCTGAGGTAGAGATCATTTCAAATGTTAAAAAATACAAGTTTCATTACAAGGTTGACAACGGGAAATTGGTATTGTATGGAAATTTTGATGAAGAGCCATACCAGATTCTTGAAATAAATGTTAACAATGAAACGCAAGTGTACCTTTTCTTCAAATCGAAATATTACTCCATTGACAGGCAAATGGATAGTATAACACCACTTGTTGAAATCATCAATAAAACTATCATTGAAAAACTGGATAAAATCAAAAACAGTGACTCTCAAGGTTAGTTAATTTTTAATAAATTAGTTTGAGTCAGAAAGCCTTTGGAATTCCAAAGGCTTTTTTTATGTTGCTGGTACAATTTTGCTAACTTTGAGATTGAATGTCAGGTAAAAAAATAAAAAACCGCCCCAAAAAAAAACTCGGCACTTATCCTGCTGCAAGTGTGGTATTTAGTATTGCTTTGGCATTATTTATTATTGGCTTATTTGGTGTACTTCTTATTCACACCAATCAGCTTTCCAGAATAATAAAACAGAACGTTGAGGTACAGGTGTACCTCCAAAAAAGTGTCACAGATGCACAAATAACCAAAATTCGTAAAACGATAAGTTCTCAAAAATATATTCTGAAATCCGAAGGCACTCCGGAAGTTAAATTCATATCAAAAGAAGAGGCGGCAGAAGAATTTATAAGCGTAACTGGTGAAAATTTTAGCAAGTTTCTTGGAGATAATCCTTTGCGACCAATGTTTCGGATCAAAATTGAACCAGATTATCAGTATTCAGATAGCTTATCCCACATTACAAAATCAATAGAATCCATAGGAGGTGTTTACGAAGTTGCCTATGTTGAAAACCTTGTAGATGCAATCAATGACAATGTAACTAAAATAAGCCTTGTCCTGGTGGGTTTTGCAGGACTGCTTATTCTTATTGTTGTGTTGTTAATAAACAACACTATTAAGCTGGCTCTTTTCTCACAAAGGTTTCTGATAAGAAGTATGCAACTTGTTGGCGCTACCAGGAGATTCATTCAAAAGCCATTTTTAACCCGGGCAATCTTTTATGGATTTTTATCGGGAATTATTGCTGTTGGTTCCATTGCCGGTATTACTAACTATGCATACTCATATATTGAAGAATTAAGAATATTAACGGATAATAAAAGTACCATGATCCTTTATGGTGCAATTTTACTAATAGGTATGGTACTGGCATTTTTCAGTACATACAAGGCAGTCTCAAAATATTTAAGAATGTCTTTAGACGATTTATACTGAAATGAGTAAACAACAAAGAAAAAACAACTTGCCATTTTCGAAGAAGAACTATACGATAATGCTCCTTGGCATTGCGGTATTGTTTATAGGTTTTTTTATAATGACCCTCGATAAAGAAGATTATGGATTTGGATTCCTGGGACTTACTTTAGGCCCAATCATTGTTCTTACAGGTTTTGCTATTGAGTTTTTTGCAATTCTGTATAACCCAAAAGAGGATTCCAGATAATGTCAGCAATGGAGGCGTTTCTCCTTGGCCTTATACAAGGTTTAACGGAGTTTCTGCCAGTAAGCAGCAGTGGGCACCTTGAACTTGGGAGGCATTTTCTTGGAGTTGACCCAACAAACAATCTGCTTTTTGCGATTATTTTACATGGAGCCACTGCACTAAGCACGATTGTGATATTCAGGAAGGAAATAGGTACTTTTATTACCGACCTTTTCAAATTTCAATTGAATTCAGGGACAATATATATCTCCAAACTTATACTTTCAATGATTCCTGTTGGGATAATCGGAATATTGTTCGAAAGTGAAATTGAATCGTTCTTTGGAGGCAATACCGTTTTTGTAGCATTTATGCTCTTAATAACAGGTGTACTTCTATTAACAACTCAATTCATTAAACCAGGCACCGGGGAAGTTACTTACACAAAATCCTTCATCATCGGTATCGCACAATCCATTGCTATTTTACCAGGAATTTCCAGATCCGGGACAACAATTTCAACAGCATTGATATCAGGTATAGATAAAGAAAAAGCTACGAGATTCTCTTTCTTAATGGTGATTGCTCCCATACTGGGTGCCATGCTCTTAAAAGTGAAAGATTTTGTTTCGCAACCTGATATAGCTGTTGGAATTGACACCGGTCCGCTTGTAATAGGATTTTTATCTGCCTTTATTTCAGGTCTGATTGCCTGCAGGTGGATGATCCGTATTGTCAGGAAGGGTAAATTGTCTTTCTTTGCAATATATTGTTTTATTGTAGCGGCTATTACCCTCATATCAACATGGTAGTGATGCTGCAGCAAGACGAAGGATCCGTATTATTAATTGACAAACCACTTCACTGGACATCCTTTGATGTAGTAAAAAAGATAAAGTGGACATATAAATTAAAGAAAGTTGGACATGCAGGAACACTTGATCCTCTTGCCAGCGGGCTTTTGATAATTTGTACTGGGAAAAAGACCAAACAAATTGAAAGTTTTATGGGCCAGGAGAAAGAGTACACCGGAACAATGGTAATCGGCAAAACCACTCCATCTGTTGACCTCGAGACACCATTTGACAGCGAAAAAACCTGGGATCATATTACCAGGGATAAATGCCGCGAAGCAACAAAACATTTCATTGGTGAAATCAAACAGGTTCCCCCAATTTTTTCAGCGGTAAGAATTCAGGGTAAAAGGGCATACATGCATGCACGAAAAGGAGAAAAAGCAACTATTCCTCCAAGATTTATACGAATTGATGAATTCGAATTAACTAAACTTGATCTTCCTGAAATTGAATTTAGAGTAATTTGCTCCAAAGGCACCTATATTCGTAGTTTAGTGCAGGATTTTGGAAATAAGCTAGGAACAGGCGCCTATCTCTCCTCTTTAAGAAGGACAAAGATTGGGAATTACAGTGTTGATGATGCCATGACCATTGATCAGATAGTAAACTATGAGAATCTATCATAGCCTCGATGAATTTACTCCCGCAGAAAATGTAGTGCTTACTTGTGGTATGTTTGATGGGGTACACAAGGGGCATATGAAGATTATTGATCGCCTTAAATCTATTTCCAATGAAACGGGTGGGGAATCACACTTACTTACATTCTGGCCCCATCCAAGGCTTATAATTGACCCTGGTTTTCATCTGCAGTTACTAACAACTTTTGAAGAAAAAGCAGACCTGCTGAGCAAAATCGGTATCGATCATCTTATTAGTGTACCTTTTACAAAAGAATTTTCCAACATGTTGCCGGAAGATTACATCAAAAAGATATTGGTTGAAAAAATTGGTATAAAATCAATGGTAATCGGTTATGACCATCGATTTGGTAAAAATCGTGGAGGAGGATTAGTGGAACTTGAAATAAATTCCAAACGATATGGCTTTGATGTGATTGAAATCCCCCGCCAGGAAATTGACGATAAGGTTGTAAGCTCAACAATGATCAGGAAAAACCTATCCGATGGAAATATTCATATCGGAAATGAATACCTGGGAAGGCCCTACAAAATTTGCGGTAAAGTAATTGAAGGGAATAAACTTGGTAAAAAAATTGGGTTCCCTACTGCAAACATTCATATTACAAATCCAATTAAGCTGGTTCCGGCAGATGGAGCATATGCCGTCCGTGTGATTGTGGAGAATCAATACCATGATGGAATGATCAATATTGGTTACAGGCCAACGGTTAATGGAACCCATAAATCTATTGAAGTAAATATATTTAACTTTAGCAAGGAAATATACAATCAGGATATTACCATTGAATTTATAAAGCTTATCAGGAAGGAAATAAAATTTGATGGGATTGAATCACTTAAATCTCAACTTTCCATCGATCAGTTAAACGCAATTTCAATATTAAACAAACTGAGGTAAAATGAAATCATCAGAAATAAGTATCAAAATTGAGTTAGACGACAAAAATATACCTGAAGGCATAAGTTGGAAGGCGTCGGATTCAAGTGATAAGTATGAGGGAACAAAATCAATTTCACTCTCATTATGGGACCAAAAGCAGAAAAACACAATGCGAATAGATCTTTGGACAAAAGATATGCCGGTTGAAGAAATGAAAAGATTTCACATTGATAGTATCGGAGGAATAGCTCAGACGATTCTCAACTCTACGGGGGATGAATATATGGCCAATGAAATAAATTCACTTTGTCAAAAGCTTGTTGATCACCTGAAAGATGAGCTTGAAAATAATAGTAAATAAATACTTTCTGATTCAGAACTTACCAAAGCTATGGACAAACCCAAACTGCTCTGGAAACCTGGAAAAGTAACCGTTACCACTGCCAACCTTACAAAATTCAGTAATTGGCTCAAAAAAGAAAAAGGTCTGGAGTTTGATGGTTACCATGAACTTTGGAAGTGGTCTGTTGCCAACATCAATACATTTTGGCAGGCTATTTGGGATTATTTCGCAATACTTCATTCCGGTTCCATAGTAAAGGCATGCTCTGATGATGCCATGCCCCACACAAAATGGTTTGAAGGAGCAAAATTAAGTTATGCGGAACATATTTTCAGAAATGCACAACCGGGTACACCTGCAATCATTTCCAAAACTGAAAATAGTACCATAAAGGAATTATCATGGAACGAATTGGAAAAACAGGTTGCCGGTTTGCGCAATTCATTAGTCGCCAAGGGTATAAAAAAAGGTGATTGTGTTGTCGGATGGCTTCCGAATATACCTGAAGCTGTGGTCGCCTTTCTGGCGGTAAATTCATTGGGAGCAATTTGGTCAGGTACATCTCCGGATTTTGGGATCCAATCTGTCATCGACCGGTTTGCCCAAATCGAACCAAAAATCTTAATCGCTGCTGATGGTTATTATTATAATGGGAAAACCTTCGATAAAACTGGGGATATACAAAATGTAAAGAATGAATTGCCTACCATTACCCATACCATTATCGTTCCCGTTCTAAATAATTCAGAAAAACTTCTTCAGGAAGAATCTTCATTTTGGAATGATAATATCCGGAATATTTCACAACTCACATTTGAAAGGGTCCCGTTTGAACATCCCATTTGGGTTCTTTATTCTTCAGGGACTACAGGTTTACCAAAGGCAATAACCCACAGCAATGGTGGCGTACTGCTGGAGCATTTAAAATATCTCACATTTCATAATGATATAAAGCCCGGTGAACGATTTTTCTGGTTTAGCACAACAGGTTGGATGATGTGGAATTATATGGTTGCTTCAATGCTCTGTGGTGCTACCATCGTACTTTATGATGGAAGCCCTGCATATCCGGATATCAATGCACTCTGGAAGTTAGCTTCTGAGATTGGAGTCAGCCACTTTGGTACAAGCGCTCCGTTTATTATTGCAAATATGAAAGCGGAAACTACACCTGGGAAATCCTACAACCTGGATAGTTTACGATCGATTGGATCAACCGGGGCCCCACTCCCACCCGATGGATTTGATTGGATTTATAGCAATGTGAAAAAAGACTTGTGGTTGGCTTCCATCAGTGGCGGTACCGATGTGTGTAGTGCATTTGTAGGAGGGAATCCCTTATGGCCGGTGTACAGTGGTGAAATTCAATGTCGTGCGTTAGGATGTAAACTGGAAGCTTATGATGAGGATGGTCAACCTCAAACCGAAACTGTTGGTGAAATGGTGATTAGCAAACCCATGCCTTCCATGCCTGTATTTTTCTGGAATGATCCCGATTTTGAGCGATATAATGAAAGTTATTTTGAGATGTACCCTGGAAAATGGAGGCATGGCGACTGGACAATGATCACTGAAAGGGAGGGTGTAATCATTTATGGGCGTTCAGATGCTACCTTAAACCGAGGGGGAATTCGCATTGGAACCGCTGAAATTTACCGTGTGCTTGATAAAATGGATGAAGTCCGGGATGGAATCATGGTGTGTGTGGACAAAAAGGATGGAAGTTTTTATATGCCCTTATTCATTGTTTCAGACTATGTTCTTGATAGTTCATTAAAGGATAAAATAAAAAAGAATATCAGGGAGCAATGTACTCCCCGCCATGTACCTGACGAAATCATACCCATCAATGAGGTACCTTATACAATAAGTGGAAAGAAGACTGAAGCCCCGGTAAAAAAAATATTAATGGGGGAAAATATAGATCACCTGCTAAATAAAGATGCGCTCAAAAACCCCGATTCGCTTGAATTTTTTGTTGAATTGGCAAAAAAATTAGACTAATTTGTCTATTTTTCTCCTCAGTATTAAAAGAATTGAAATGCAATGACGGAAATACTTGTAGTTTTCCTATTTTATGCCCTTATTCAAGTATAATTAAACCACTGAATATGAAAAATCCACAACTGACTAGGACATTTTTTATTGTCACCTTTCTAATCGGAGTTATATTTCAAGCTTCAGCGCAGGTTGAGATTTCCGGAAATATAACCGACGAAAACAAAGAAACCCTTGCCGGGGTAAATGTAGTTGTAAAAGGAAAAGTTATAGGTACAATTACAGATATTGAAGGCAATTTTAAATTTATTGTTCAGTCACCTCCCCCATTCACACTTTCCATATCTATGATAGGTTTTGAAACCCAGGAATTGGAAGTAACGGAATCTAAAGCAAATTTTACAATCATCCTGGTTGAAGACATTACTACATTGGGTGAGGTAATTGTACGATCTGCATCAAGGATGGATGAAAACATTATGCAATCGCCAGTTTCCATAGAAAAAATGGGAATCCTGGATATTAGAAACACAGCTTCTGACGATTATTACAAGTCGCTTGCCAACCTGAAAGGTGTTGAAATGACCCAAAGCAGTATCAATTTCCAGATAATAAATGCCAGGGGGTTTGGAAGCACCGGAAATACACGTTTTGTACAGCTTACAGATGGCATGGACACACAGGCCCCGGCACTAAATTTCCCTATTGGAAACCTTAACGGACCTTCGTCACTGGATGTGGAAAGTGTGGAAATGATACCTGGGGCAGCCTCTGCGTTGTATGGCCCGAATGCATTTAACGGGATACTACTTGTAACGAGCAAGAGCCCTTTTGAGTACCAGGGATTAAGTGCCTCCGTGAAATTAGGGGCAAATCATTTCGGCTCTGAACCATCACTGGGAGAACCTGACAGTCCCCAGCCCATGTATGAAGGTTCATTGCGATATGCTAAAGCCTTCAACAACAAATTTGCCTTTAAAATCGGACTCTCTTACATGCAAGCGGAAGACTGGAATGCAAATAACTTTTCGGATAAAAATGACGCCTTTAAAGGTAATCTTACGACTAATCCATCGTATAACGGCGTAAATTTATATGGTGACGATGGAGGAATAAACCTTGGGCTTATCGGAAATTCGCCAACTGCCAGTGGAGCAATTGCGCAAGTACTTGTAGACAATTTTAATGCAGCAGGAATACCATTGACCTTTGATGACGCACTGTTGTATGTTCAATCCATTCCAGCCGATAATGTAAACCGTACTGGTTATCAGGAACATTATCTGGTTGATTATGGAGCACAAAACATAAAAGCTAATCTTGGTTTAAATTATAGGGTAAATGATAATGTTGAATTAAGTTATCAACTAAACTATGGAGGTGGTACTTCGGTTTACACGGGAGCACAACGATATTCCCTCAATAATTTTAATATTCAACAACATAGATTAGAACTTGAATCTGACAATTGGAGTTTAGTAGGATATACAACAATAGAAGACTCCGGTGATTCGTATATTGCTGATTTTACCGGATTTGGAATGAATAATGCCTACTTGGATAATACTACCTGGTTTGGAACCTATTCCGGAAGTATTGCCAGCCAGTATATATTTAACGTGTTTACGGCAACAGGGGATCCTACGTACGATCCAGACATTGTTGACAATATAGTAAACAATCCAACAACAATGAATAGTGTACATAATATCGCACGTGCTTCTGCTGATGCAAACAGATGGGAAGGCGGAAGCCCGGAATTTGAACAAGCAGCCGATAGTATTAATATGGGCATCATTCCCAATGGATCACGATTCAATGATCAAACTCTTTTTTATCACCTGGAAGGCCAGTACAATTTCAAGAATGAAATCCAGGTATTTGATTTAATGGTTGGAGCCGGATACCGGCGATATGATTTGAGGTCCAATGGAACAATATTCCCTGATTCAGAACAAAATCCCATTACCATTAATGAGTACGGTGGATTCTTACAGGCGACAGACAGGTATATAAATGATCAGCTGAAACTGGTATTTTCTGTCAGGTACGATAAAAATGAAAATTTTGAAGGCCAGTTCAGTCCAAGGATTTCGGGAGTATATACAATAGCCGGTGACCATAATATTCGCACTTCTTTCCAAACAGGATTCAGAAACCCAACTACCCAAGGGCAATACATCGATCTGAATGTGATTACTGCACGACTTCTAGGTGGACTACCCGAATTCCATGACAAATACCAGGTATCCACAAACAGTTATACGATTTTCTCAGTGGAAAATTATACTGAAAGTTTCGCCAATACAGGATTAATAGACCCTTCTTTGCTGGTACCCTACGAAAATTGGAAGCCTGTTCAACCCGAGCAAATAAAAGTATTTGAAATAGGTTATAAAGGACTGATTAACAATCGCCTTATGATTGATGTTAATTACTACAATAATACTTATAACAACTTTATTACCCAGATACGGGTAAGACAAGCACAAACACTGGATTCAAATGGAACTAGAATTCCTACGGATCCGTTTACTGATCCTACCGGCCAGGCATTCTTAAGTTTATTAACGGGAAATGGAGGAGATCTTACTATTCCAGGTGATCAGGGAAACACTTTTCAGATATACACCAATCTGGATGAAACAGTAAAGTCTCAGGGGGCCACTTTTGGACTTGATTACAGTATCATAAAAGGATACCGTGCAGGGTTTAATTATTCATGGAATCAACTGAAGACAAGCGATTTATCTGATGATTTTTTCAATGATTATAACACTCCCGAACATATTATGAATGTAACTTTTGGAAACAGAAAGGTGACTGACAATTTAGGGTTCAACATTGCCTGGAGATGGCAGGAAGCTTTTACATGGAATTCATCATTCGTTCAGGACGGACCTGTACCCGCATTCAGCACACTTGATGCCCAGGTGAGTTATAAAATCTCAAGTATGCGATCTATCTTTAAAATTGGGGGATCTAATTTGCTTAACAAGAGGTTCATTACGTCTTACGGTGGACCAACAATCGGTGCGATATACTATATCTCACTCACATTTGATGAGTTATTGAACTGATATTGTTTAAAGTATAAAGTATCACTGGATACTTATCGCACCGGCATCCCGTTCATCTGAACGGGGTTTTTTTTAGAAATGAGGGATTGCTTCAACCTCCTGGATCGCAATTGACAGTGGAGATAAAAACCCTTCTGTATAAAAAAAGGTGTCAATTTTTGACACCTTTTTTTATTTTCTGATCTGAGTTAACTAAATCATTTGATTTCTATTATTTAGTAATTGTCATGTTTATAGAAAGCAATTGAATATTTGGACCACCACCATCCGGTAATGCAGAACCCAGTTGTTTAGTTAGATCTTTAGGCATTGGGAAACCATCAATTCTTCCACCTAAATTAGATCCTGCGACAACAAAATTACTCATTGTTAATGATAATCCGGTAGGAATATTATCAGTAGGTGAAATATTAAGGGTTACAGTTGTATCATCAACCTGTGTCCAGGTTCCACTTTGCGTGTCCCCTTCACCGTCACATGTAAACCATAAGGATCCATCTTCTCTAAACTCGATCTGCACTTGTGATGGGTCAGGTGTTGCTCCGTCGCTACCTACACATTCCGAAACTCCATTGAGTACACCGGCAATAAGATCTGATATGGGTGAATTAACAGGAATATCACCAAGCGGAATAACATTCATTGCAACTTCAGCGGTTGATCCGTCTGCTGGGTTAAATAATCCCAGATATGTCGCGGAAGTTAACTTGTAATTACCTACTATCGGGTCAACCGCAGGTTCATCATCATCGTTACACGAGGTAACAAATACCATACTCGCCAGTGCAAAAAACAACAGGCCCTTTTTCATAAAATTCGTCTTCATAGCGTTTAGTTTTAATTGATTTTCTAGTTTAAAATAGTTAATATTCTTTCAAATGTAACGATTAAGGTATAATATAAAAAATTTTCAATACACCTAAAACGTTATGTTTAATGGTTTATTGTTATTAAAAGTAACCATAATATTATCGAAAATTCACTCAAGCTACATTTTCCCCTGAATTTCAGCAACATACGTTTCCAACTCCTCTTTCAATTTATCATCATCACAAAGTGAATAAGCTGCTTTTGCAAATTCTTCGGCCTTAGAATATTTCTCCTGTGAATACCATGTGTACGAATGTGCAAAATTTGTATAGTAGTTGTTTTCAAGGTCCATGGCCCTGATAGTCCAGGATCGAATTACATCCATCTTTGTTGTGTCATCAAAAAATGCTTCAGAATGCGATATTGCATTTTCGGCCAAAAACATCCAATCTGAATAGTGGTAGTTTTCCACCAAATTATTATAAACTTTAAAATATTCATTCAAATTACCGGCGGCGAGGTAATATTGCCCAAGCGCTTCATCATAATAGTACTTTTCGGGCATTTCCATCATTCCCAGGTTATTTCTAACCTTAACTTCATAATAGGCAGCATCAGCAATCAATGCTGTATCACCTTCCGAAACCGCCCCGGCAATAAGATGATCGTACAATTCGGCCATGAAATCACCAAATTCGTCGTATTCATCGTGATAATATTCCGCATTGTTTATAACATACTCAATACTTTTTTTGTCGATAACATTTACAAAATGTGAAAGCAGGTACCAGCCTTGCTCCGACTTGTATTGTTCCCCTGTTAGAGTAACAACCCTCGCTGACACAATCTTTCCAGCAGTTTCCAGGTCAATATTTTCATATAGCTCGAGATAAGCAACAAGTTTCCCGAGGTTTTCCTTATCATTAAAATATGCATCCCTTACTTCTGGAAATACCAGTACTTTATTACCAAATGCAACCAAATCATCAGCGCCCAATGCTCCAACATTTCGGAGAATTTCATCTCCGTTTGAATTGAAAATGATCAAAGTTGGATAAGCTTCAATACTCAGACTAGCAACAAAATCCAACTCTTCTTTCTCGGCATCTATTCTTGTACTGATAAAATTTTCATGAAAATACTCAATAACGGAAGGATCGGTAAACACATTTTTCTCCATCCATTTACACGGTGCACACCACGTAGTATAGAAATCTACAAAAATCAGCTTATCGTTTTCATTCGCTTTTACAAGCAGTTCTTCCCATGAGCCTTTAAAAAAATCTATCTCAAGGCTATCACCATTCGTATGGGCACTCACTTGATGTGCAGAAAAAAATGCAATTGCAATTATAAATCTTGCAAAACCCTTATAATTATTAATTCTGAACACGCTTATATTATATAACGTAAATTTTTTAATTAATGATATCTGACAATCTCAGGATAAGGTTCAAACATCATACCGAAATAAATTGTTCACCTTATTTGGATTTTTAATTCAAAAATTATGAAATCCGGTTTCTGATTTTATATTGAGTCAAGTAAATTGCCAATTAACCTGACCGGTAAAATGAAACAAGACCTTGTGAAGTTAGTGATTTTCTCCCTGTGGGCAACAATCATGATTTCATGTAACCCACAAAAGTCAAATTCAATCGATTATACTTTTTCAGAAACGATCGATCGTATCTGGATTGGCCCCGATTTTTGGGCAAATCGACTCCGCCCAATCGGCGGCAACGAGTTTGGAACCGTCGGGCGTGTATTCGATCT
>CAZONK010000004.1:0-46638 GCA_964581095.1 uncultured Roseivirgaceae bacterium | reverse complement strand
GACTATTTAGTAGGAAAATTGGAAAGTTATGGCGCTGAAGTAATTGAACAAACATTTGAAGCAACTACATTTGATGATAACAATCTGTATTTGCGTAATATAATAGCGAGTTTCTATCCTCATAAAAAGAAGCGGATACTACTGGCAGCACATTGGGACACGCGCCCGTTTGCAGATAAGGATGAGGATGAAAGCAGGAGGAGCGAACCGATAGATGGTGCCAATGATGGTGCAAGCGGTGTTGCAGTATTACTGGAAATTGCTCGTGCGATAAACGAAAGTGGCATTGAACCTCAGGTTGGTATCGATATCCTGTTATTTGATGGTGAAGATTGGGGAGAACTGAATTATGGGAATAGAAAGGCAACCCCACCGGGATTGGACTCATGGTACTGCCTGGGCTCTCAATATTGGTCAAACAACAAACATAAACCCAACTATTCAGCGTACTATGGTATTCTTTTAGACATGGTAGGTGCAAAAAATGCACAGTTCCCTATGGAGGGGCTCTCAAGGCAATATGCAGGCAGGGTTACTAAAAACATATGGGACTGGGGAAATGCGATTGGACATGGCAATCTTTTTATTTATGATAAGAAAAGTTCGATCATCGATGATCATAAATATGTAAATGAGGATGCTAAAATACCTATGGTTAACATTGTTCATTTTGATAGTGAGCATGGATATTTTGGTGATTTCCATCATTCCCACAAGGATAATATTGACTTAATTGATAAAAATGTGCTGAAAGGTGTTGGTGAGACTTTACTTTACGTGATTTATCATGAAAAGTGATAGTCCTTCCCAATTAATCCAAGTAAATATTTCCCATAACCGCTGTTTTTTAACGGTTGGGCAAGTTGTTCAAGTTCTTTTGAATTGATGTAGTCCATTGAATAAGCCACCTCTTCGATACATCCGATTTTCAATCCCTGGCGTTCTTCGATTACTTTCACGAATTCACCCGCTTGCATCAGTGAACTAAATGTACCAGTATCCAGCCACGCAGTACCTCTGCTAAGAATATCAACACTCAATTTACCCTTTTCCAGGTAATATTTATTTACATCGGTAATTTCATATTCACCTCGCGGACTGGGAGCAAGATTTTTGGCAATTTCTACAACTTCATTATCATAAAAATAGATTCCCGGAACAGCATAGTTTGATTTTGCTTTTTCAGGTTTTTCTTCAATTGACAAAACCTTTTTATTCCCATCAAATTCAACAACGCCATATCGTTCAGGATCGTTGACATGATATGCAAATACTATTCCCCCATCAGGATCATTATTTTTTCTTAAGAGTTTCCCCATTCCTCCTCCATAAAAAATGTTATCTCCAAGGATCAGGGCTACTTTATCACTTCCAATGAATGATTCACCAATTGTAAATGCCTGTGCTAATCCTTCAGGGTTTTCCTGAGCCAAATACTGGAATGAACATCCCAGATTTGAACCATCGCCTAATAAATCTTTGAATAATGGGAGGTCTTGTGGTGTTGATATAATCAATATCTCGCGGATGCCAGAAATTAGTAAAGTTGATAATGGATAATATATCATCGGCTTATCATATATAGGCAGGAGTTGCTTACTGACTGAAAGTGTAATTGGATGTAACCTGGAACCGGTTCCACCGGCGAGAATAATTCCTTTCATTGATTTACTGTCTAAATATATTAGTGGTATTACCTGTCATTGTATTGTTCGGTATAGTACTTCCGATAGGAACCTGATGTTACATGCTCCAGCCAGTTGGTATTTTCCAGGTACCAGCTAACCGTTTTTTCAATTCCTTCTTCAAATGTAACGGATGGGGTCCACCCAAATTCATTTTTAATTTTTGAAGCGTCAATAGCGTAACGCATATCATGGCCCGGTCTGTCTTTGACATAGGTTATCAGTTTTTCTGACTCTCCTTCGCTCTTTCCAAGCTTCTTATCCATCAATCTGCAGACAAGTTTTACGATGTCAATATTTTTCCACTCATTAAAACCACCAATGTTATACGTTTCACCAAGCTTCCCATTATGAAAAATCAGGTCGATAGCTTTTGCATGGTCTTCAACATACAGCCAATCCCTTATATTTAGTCCTTTACCATAGACAGGCAACTGTTGATTATTTTTAATGTTATAAATAATTAGCGGTATCAATTTTTCTGGAAACTGGAAAGGACCGTAGTTATTTGAGCAATTTGTAATAACTACAGGCAGGCCATACGTGTTTTCGTATGCTCTAACAAAATGGTCCGAACTTGCTTTTGATGCGGAATAAGGTGATTTTGGATCATAAGCAGTGGTTTCAACAAAATGCCCCGATTCACCAAGTGAACCATAAACCTCATCTGTAGATATATGATAAAACCGTTTTCCTTCAAAATTATCTTTCCAGTTTTCTAAAGCAGCATTCAATAGGTTCACGGTCCCGAGTACATTGGTATTTACAAAACTTAAAGGATCCAGGATGGACCTGTCAACATGCGATTCTGCAGCTAAATGAATAACACCCGCAAATTTATATTTTTTGAAAAGTGAATTAATAAAGGCAGAATCATAAATATCACCTTTTATGAATAAATAATTTGATTTGTTTTCGATGTCCCTGAGGTTTTCAAGGTTGCCAGCATACGTGAGATTATCAAGGTTGATTATTGTATAATCAGGATAGTCTATAACCATTTTACGCACAACATGCGACCCAATGAAACCTGCACCTCCTGTTATAAGTATAATAGGTTTATTCACTCTTCCCTTTCAATTTTAATTGCCAGTTCCATGAATCAACAAGTGCATCTTTTAATGATAATTCGGCAAACCAGTCAAGTGTTTCTTTTGATTTTTGTACGTCTGCCCAAACTTTAACAACATCACCTGTTCTCCGGGGCCCAATCCGATAGTTTACTTTTTTACCCACTGCTGATTCAAATGTATTAATAACTTCCAGCACACTATTGCCATTACCAGTACCCAGGTTAACGAAATCAAGGTGATTCTTTTCCCGGGTATTTTCCAGCACCCTCAGAGCACTCACATGTGCTTTAGCCAGGTCCACCACATGAATGTAATCCCTAACACACGACCCATCAGGTGTATCATAGTCATCACCGAATACAATAAGTTCATCCCTGATACCAATTGCACTTTGAGTGAGAAATGGAATAAGATTATTCGGAACACCAATAGGTAATTCACCAATATTCGAAGAAGGATGTGCCCCGATTGGGTTGAAATATCTTAGTGCAATAGAATTGAGCGCTGCACCAGATTTCACGGTATCATAGAGGATGGATTCGCAGATCTGCTTGGTATTACCATAAGGAGATTCTGCAGGTTTAATCGGGGATTCTTCAGTTACAGGTAGCTCATCGGGTTGTCCATAAACTGTGCAAGAGGATGAAAATACAATATTAGTAACACTATTCTTGAGCATTGTTTCGAGAAGAACCACGAGCGAATGAACATTGTTTCCATAATATTTGAGTGGCTCGGCAACGGATTCGCCTACAGCCTTGTAGGCGGCAAAGTGGATGCATCCCCCAATATTTTGCTCTGACTCAAATATGCTTTCCATAAAATTGGAATCATTGCAATCTCCCTCATAAAGCTTAGCATGTGTTCCAATAATTCTCTCAATTCCTTCAATGGCACTTTTCTCTGAGTTTGAAAAATTATCAATAATTATTGGAATGTATCCTGAGTTGTGTAATTCAACAACTGTGTGGGACCCGATATAGCCGGCTCCTCCGGTTACAAGAATTTTTGACATAACTACCTGATATATTCCTTAAACGTATTGTGTTCTTTTTTGTGCAGACTTTCTTTCGGAAGATTTCTAAAATACTCATACGTAATATTAAGACCTTCTTCTCTTGAAATTTTTGGTTCCCAATTTAATATTTCCCTGGCTTTGGAAATATTTGGTTGTCTCTGGGTAGGATCGTCTTTGGGTAGGGGTTTATAAACAATTTTCTGCGTGGTACCAGTTAGTTTTATAATTTCTTCAGCAAATTCCGTGATCGTTATTTCATCTGGATTTCCTATGTTAACCGGATTTGCATAATCACTGAATAAAAGCCTGTAAATACCCTCCACAAGGTCATTTACATAACAGAACGACCTTGTCTGGCTCCCATCACCAAATACTGTTAAATCCTCACCCCGAAGCGCCTGCCCTATAAAGGCCGGAAGAACACGCCCGTCGTTTAATCGCATTTTTGGACCATAAGTATTAAATATTCTAACAATGCGGGTCTCCAAATTGTGATAGGTATGATATGCCATGGTGATGGCTTCCTGGAATCTTTTGGCTTCATCATATACACCACGGGGTCCAATGGGGTTTACATTGCCAAAATATTCTTCTGTTTGCGGATGCTCCAAAGGATCTCCATATACCTCCGAAGTACTTGCTACCAGAATCCGGGCATTTTTCGATCGGGCTAACCCCAGGAGATTGTGAGTTCCCAAAGAACTTACTTTGAGGGTTTGGATAGGAATTTTCAGGTAATCTATCGGGCTGGCGGGAGAAGCAAAGTGGAGAATATAATCCAATTTACCCGGTACGTGCACAAATTTTGATACGTCATGATGAAAAAACTCAAAATTCGGTTCTTTAAATAAGTGCTGAATATTTTCTATGTCACCTGTAATAAGATTATCCATTGCAACCACATGGAACCCTTCATTCATGAATCGATCACACAAATGGGAGCCTATGAAACCGGCAGCACCGGTAATAAGTATGTTTTTATTTTGCATGTACCTCTTTTCTTCCTATGCTAAAATAAGAGAATCCATGCTTTTCAGGTAATTCTGTTGAATAAAGGTTTCGTCCGTCGAATATCACTTTATTGTTCATTAATTCTCCCATCCTGTCAAATTCCGGTGTACGGAAAACCGGCCATTCAGTTACAATAAGCAGGGCATCAGCGCCTTCAAGGGCATTGTATTCATCTTCACAATAGGTGATTGTATCGCCAAATTCTGCTCGAATGTTTTCGGTGGCTTCGGGGTCGTATGCCCTAATTTTCGCTCCTTTTTCAAGTAATGTTTTGATGTTTTCAATTGCTGGTGCTTCGCGTATATCATCCGTATAAGGTTTAAATGCCAGCCCCCACATAGCAATAGTTTTGCCAGCCAGGTCACCTTTGAAATAAGATTCCATTTTTGGAATGAGTTTTACTTTCTGTTCGGAATTGATATCCATAACCGCATTTAAAATTTTGAAATCATAATCGACGGATTTAGAGGATTTTGCTAGCGCCTGAACATCTTTTGGGAAACAACTACCCCCGTAACCAATGCCGGCGAACAGGAATCTTTTACCTATTCGGGTATCTGTACCCATACCCTTTCTTACAGCATCAATATCTGCACCTAGTTTTTCACATAGATTCGCAACCTCATTCATAAATGTAATCTTAGTGGCAAGAAAAGAATTGGCTGCATATTTTGTTAATTCCGCTGATCGTTCATCCATAAATATTATTGGATTTCCCTGTCGCACAAGAGGTGCAAACAATTCAGACATTATTTCCCTGGCTTTTTCTGAGCGGGTTCCAATTACGACGCGGTCCGGTTTCATAAAGTCTTCGACCGCTACACCTTCACGTAAAAATTCAGGGTTGGAAACTACATCAAATTCCTTTTCAGTGGTTTTATTAATATAATCACTTACCTTCTCCGCGGTACCTACTGGAACTGTACTTTTATCAACTACCACAGTATAGTTCTCCAGGAGTGGTCCCATATCATTGGCAACTTTTAAAATATATTGAAGATCTGCCGAACCATCTTCACCCGGAGGGGTTGGGAGTGCAAGAAAAACAATATCTGCATTGGGAATTCCATCGCTCAGTTTTGTTGTAAATGACAAGCGACCTTGTTTTATGTTTCGTTCAAAAAGAGCTTCAAGACCCGGTTCGTATATGGTAATGGTTCCATTCTTAAGTTTTTCTATTTTTTTTACATCAATGTCAACGCAAATAACATGATTACCTGTTTCTGCCAGGCATGTACCGGTTACCAACCCTACATACCCTGTTCCAACAACTGTTATATTCATTTGGTATTAAAATTTATCAATAGAATTTGAGGGTGCAAATTTATTTGTAAAAAACAGGATTGCTACTATATATTGCGATAGTTGTATCAGTAATTTCCATGAACTTGGTTTGTAAAACATATTTTATACGTAATTTAGCGAACAAAAGAGTGTAAAATAACATAAAGTATTGAATATAAGGTAATTATATAGATGGATATTAGCGAAAATATAGCATTGATTGAAAAAATGATCCGCGATTTAGGAGCCAAAGAGATAAAACCCTACATGATGGATTGGGATGAAAATCAGATATTCCCAGTTCCATTATTTCGAAAATTAGGCGAGCATGGATTAATGGGCGTCCTGGTACCTCATGAATATGGAGGATCAGGTATGAGCTATAGGGAATATGTCACTGTGATTTCAGAAATTTCAAAAATTGATGGCTCAATTGGATTGTCCGTCGCTGCGCACAACTCATTGTGCACAAACCACATTCTGCAGTTTGCAAATGAGGAGCAGAAATCAAAATGGCTTCCTAAACTAGCTTCGGGTGAATGGATTGGAGCCTGGGCACTTACTGAACCAAATACCGGATCAGATGCCGGTAATATAAAGACTGTAGCAAAAAAAGAGGGTGAGTATTATATACTTAATGGCACCAAAAATTTTATTACACATGGTAAGTCGGGTGATATCGCAGTTGTTATTGTTAAAACAGGCGAATCGGGTGACTCCAGGGGTACAACAGCTTTTGGGATTGAAAAAGGAACACCCGGTTTTTCTTCGGGGAGAAAAGAAAACAAACTTGGAATGCGGGCATCAGAGACTACTGAATTGATTTTTGAAGATTGTAAAGTCCATGAAAGCAATTGCATTGGTGAGGTAGGTGATGGGTTTGTTCAGTCTCTAAAAATTTTGGATGGTGGAAGAATTTCCATTGCTGCTCTTGCACTTGGGATTGCTCAGGGTGCTTTGGATGAGTCGATAAAGTATTCAAAAGAGCGTCATCAATTCGGAAAACCAATCGCACAATTTCAGGGAATTTCATTCAAGCTAGCAGATATGGCTACGAAAATTGAAGCAGCACGATTACTTATACTTAGAGCCGCAGAACTCAAAGACCATGGTAAACCTTGTACTAAAGAATCGGCGATGGCTAAGTATTTCGCTTCAGAAGTTGCAGTAGAGGCATCTACCGAGGCTGTACAGATATTTGGTGGCTATGGTTATACCAAGGAATATCCGGTTGAAAAATACTACCGTGATTCTAAACTCTGTACTATTGGTGAGGGTACTTCTGAAATTCAAAAATTAGTTATTGGAAGAAGTATTTTAAAATAGTTTAATTATTAATAACCATTTACTAACTTTGCAGCCCTGAATTAAAGAACAGATATGATTATAGTAAATGTAAAAGAAAACGAATCGATAGATAGGGCGTTGAAACGTTTTAAGAAGAAGTTTGAAAAAACCGGGGTATTGAAAGAGCTTCGATCAAGAACTTTTTTTGAAAAACCATCTATTAAAAAAAGAACCGTAAAGTTAAAAGCCGCATATAGACAGAAGATGTTTGCCGAGGATAATTATTAAATTCCTCTTCTTTTTCTCCCACGAATTTTATAAGTTAGTATAACAATAAGATAATAGGTGTACATCTTATATGCTGGGTTCATTTCTGAAGTATTTACAATTTGAGAAACGATATAGTGTCCATACGATTGACGCATACCAACACGACCTTCTTCAATTACAAACTTATTTAAGTGGTACATTTCCAGACAGTTCCCTTCAGATAGTTTCTTACCAGGAGTTACGTAGCTGGTTAATTTCACTTCTTGAAGATGGTATTTCTCCCAGATCAGTTAATCGTAAACTTGCTACATTGAGGACATATTATAAGTTTCTACTTAAGAGGGAAATAATATCAAAAGACCCTACATTAAAGTTGTCTGCGTTACGAACTTCCAAACCACTTCCTTCGTTTATTAAAGAAGGGGAGGTTACAGATCTACTCAATCAGTTTGACTTCGACAATGGCAATTTTGGTTTGAGGGACAGGTTGGTACTCGAGCTACTTTATGGTACAGGGATTAGATTGTCGGAATTGATTAATTTAAAATTCACAAATGTAAGAATGGGCGAGGGGGTAATAAAAGTACTGGGAAAACGGAATAAAGAAAGGATTATTCCGATACCCATGGAACTGGGTACATTATTACAAACTTATATTGATTCTGAACGAAGTGAAGGATATGTTATTGTCACTGATAAAGGAAAAAAAACGTATCCAATGTTTATTTACCGACTTGTAAAAAATTATCTGACTCGTTTTACAACTTCGGATAAAAAAAGCCCGCATGTGTTACGACACACATTTGCAACACATTTATTAAATAAAGGTGCTGATTTGAATGCTGTAAAAGACTTATTAGGTCATTCAAGCCTTGCAGCTACCCAGGTATACACTCATAATACAATCGAAAAGTTAAAAACGGTATTTAAACAAGCACATCCAAAAGCATAAATTATTGTTTAATTTAAACCATAAATAAATGAAGATACAGATGCATTCCATAAAATTCGATGCTGACTCCAAGTTGATCGAATTCATTCAAAAAAAAATGGACAAACTTGACAATCACTATGATCGCGTGATTGACGGAGAAGTTTATCTAAGATTAAATAATAAAAGGTTGGACAATAAAACCATTGAAATCAAAGTAAATGTTCCGGGTTCGCAGCTATTTTCTAAGGAACAATCTAACACTTTTGAACAAGCTACTGATCAGGCTGTTGATGCCCTTAAAAAGCAGTTAACAAAGTTTAAAGAAAAACTGAATGTACATTGATTTTGATGAATTAATTTAATAAAAAAAGCTCCAATTGGAGCTTTTTTTATTTATTGCTGGTTAACATCTACAACCCAAAACGTTCTTTTAGTTTATCAACATAATCCAGTTTTTCCCAGGTGAATGTTTCTACCTTGATTGTTTTCGTTTCTCCATTTTGTTGGAAATTAATGGTTTTTTCTTCTGGTTTTCTTCCCATGTGCCCATAGGCAGCAGTATCGGAGTAGATAGGGTTTTTAAGTTTTAGCCTATCGATAATTGACGCAGGGCGCATATCAAAAATATCGCTAATCTTGTCTGCAATCTCACTATCAGTTATAGAAACTTTTGAAGTTCCATAAGTATTAATGTACAGCCCCATAGGTTTTGCTACACCTATAGCATAAGAAACCTGAACCAGCACTTCATCAGCAATACCGGCTGCTACCATGTTTTTGGCAATATGGCGGGTTGCATAAGCAGCCGACCTGTCAACTTTGGATGGATCCTTACCTGAGAATGCACCTCCTCCGTGTGCTCCTTTACCGCCATAAGTATCTACAATAATTTTCCTTCCCGTTAATCCGGTATCACCGTGTGGACCACCTATAACGAACTTTCCAGTAGGATTTATAAAATACTTAATGTCGTCGTTAAAAAGGGACTGATTAGCATCTGATAGTGTGGCTTTTACTTTGGGGATCAAAATGGATTTAACATCGCTTTTAATTTTTTCCAGCATAGCAGTTTCTTCATCAAAATCATCGTGCTGCGTTGAAATCACGATGGTATCAATTTTTATGGGATTGTTATTGTCATCGTATTCGACTGTAACCTGCGATTTTGCATCAGGTCGCAGGTATGTCATTTCTTGCTCCCCTCTTCTGATTTTTGCTAGCTCAATTAGAATACTATGGGATAAATCAAGTGGTAAGGGCATATAGTCATCGGTTTCGTTGGTTGCGTAACCAAACATCATTCCCTGGTCACCCGCACCTTGTTCTTTGAATAGCCCTTTTCCTTCCACTACTCCCTGGTTGATTTCTGGGGATTGCTCATGAATGGTTGAAATGACACCGCAAGATTCGGCTTCAAACTGGTATTCAGCCTTTGTGTAACCAATTTTACGGATTACTTCACGAGTAACCTTTTGAACATCAATATAAGAATTTGATGTAACCTCTCCGCTTACCACCGCGAGTCCGGTTGTGACCAGTGTTTCGCAGGCAACCTTTGAATTTGCATCATAGGCAAGAAAATTATCAAGGAGGGCATCGGAAATCTGGTCTGCGATTTTATCCGGATGGCCTTCAGATACAGATTCCGAAGTAAATAAATAAGACATAAAATTTTTTTTTGAAACGAGGTCACAAAATTAGTATTTATACTTAACAAATAAAATGAATTTACAGGATCAACGGTTCAATAAAAATACGGTGGGTAGTTTGGGCAGTGAAATATTTTGTTTCTTCCACTGAAAAATATCTTGTGTTACTATATTTTCGTTTGCACCTGTAATATCAGTGGCTATACAAACATTGGTATCTGGTCTTCCTGCTGCAAGAAGCGTTTCCAGCATTTTTTGATTTCGATAAGGTGTTTCAATAAAAATTTGAGTCTGATTTCGTAGAACGGCATCGTTTTCCAATTGTTTTATTTTTTTGACAAGCGTCTTTTTATCAATAGGCAAATATCCATGAAACACAAAATTTTGCCCATTCATACCTGATGCCATTAATGCTAATAAAACAGACGAAGGACCCGGTAGAGGAATAATTTTAATATTATTCTTGTGACCTAACTTAACAACCAGTGACCCGGGGTCAGCAATCCCGGGACATCCTGATTCAGATAAAACTCCACAATTTTGACCTTCGATAACAGGTGCAAGGAGTATGTTCACTTGTTGTTCGGAGGTTTTTTTATCTACAAGCTCAAAACGGAGTGATTCAATGGGTTTCCTGTTTTCTTGAGGAATAAATTTCATCAGTTTACTTAAGTATCTCCTTGATGTACGTATATTTTCAACAAGAAAATAGTCAACTATTAGTATCGTATCCAATACCTCAGGTGCTATGTGTTTTTCTTCCGTATTTTCAGAAATAATTGTTGGAATAAGATATATTTTACCTTTTGAAAAATTCATTGTTGAATTTAATTACCGAGGAAGTCTAATACAAGTTGATTGAATGCCAGGGGTTGCTCAGCATGTAGCCAATGGCCAGCGTTCACAATAGTTGAAATTTTACTATTTGGGAAGATAGTTTTGATCAGGGTATGATCATTTTCCTGAATATAGTCAGAATTTGCACCCTCAATAAAAAGAGTGGGACCATAAAATCTTTCCTCTGAGCCCAACTCATTTCCCATTTCATCAATATATTCAGAGATTGCACTCAGATTAATTTTCCACTCGTATCTGCCCTGTTTAGTTCGAACCAGGTTTTTTAATAAAAATTGACGAATTTGAGATTGGTTAATATAATTTGACAGATTCTCATCTGCATCTGAGCGGGAAGTAATTGAATTTAGATTTATTGACAATAATCCTTCCAGAATCCGTTGGTGCCGAACGGGATAAAATTTTGGAGCAATATCAGCAACAATCAGATTATTTAATTCTTTTGGGTAATTAATTGAAAATTTCATCGCCACTTTTCCTCCCATGGAATGTCCTAAAATTGAAGGATTCAATATGTTATTTGATTTAATGAATGTATGAAGATCCTGAACCAGAAGTTCATAATTAAATTCGTTGGTATGAAAAGAGCGACCATGATTTCGTTGATCAGGTATGTATAGCACATACTTTTCAGCCAGTATTTTTCCAATTGACATCCAGTTATCTGATGAACCAAAAAGCCCATGTAAAATAATAAGAGGTTTACCGGTACCAAATTTTCTAAAAAACAATGTATTTTCCACTATGAATGATTTTTTAAGAATACTTTAACCTTTGCAGGTACAGTTGAATAGAATTTTCAAGGCCCAGGTATAATGAATCACAAATGAGCGCATGCCCTATGGAGACTTCATCAAGGTATGGCAGGTTATCATTCAGGTATTTCAGATTTTCAAGACTTAGATCGTGACCCGCATTTACTCCCAAATCAAATTGATGAGCTAATTCAGAGGAATGTATGTACGGTGCAGCTGCTTTTATCTTGTCAGATGTATAACCCGTGGCATAAGATTCAGTAAATAGTTCTATGCGGTCGGCACCTGCTTGAGCAGCACCTTCTATCATTTTGTCATTGGTTTCAATGAACAATGATACCCTTCCGGCAAACCTTTTTATTTCTGTAATTACTTCTTCAAGAAATTCTTTGTTTTTTAAGGTATTCCATCCTGCATTGGAAGTAAGCACATCAGGGGGGTCGGGAACCAATGTTGCCTGATCTGGTTTAACCTTTTGAATTATTTCAATGTACCTTTGATCAGGATATCCCTCGATATTGTATTCTGTAGTAACGACTTCTTTCAACGCTATCACATCTGAATAAGTAATGTGGCGCTCATCTGGCCGGGGATGTACGGTGATTCCCTGGGCTCCGAATCTTTCGCAGTCTTTAGCGACCGTCACTACATTGGGATTATTACTGCCTCGGGCATTTCGAAGTGTAGCAATTTTGTTAATGTTTACGCTCAGCCTGGTCATCGTTGTATATTATCTTTTATAACTTTGACGAAGTTAGAATAAAATTAAGATATGGGATTAAAAGAACAGATTGAAGGCGACATAAAAAATGCAATGCTTTCGAAGAATAAAAATGAATTGATAGCACTTCGCAGTATTAAAAGTTCAATTCTACTTGCTGAAACAGAAAAAGGTGCTTCAGGTACCCTTTCGAAGGATGTTGAAGTAAAAATTTTAATGAAAGCTGTTAAACAGAGGAAGGATTCGGCTGAAATATATGAATCACAAGCAAGATCTGACCTTTTAGAAAAAGAACTTGCCGAACTTGAAGTGATTGAAAGGTACTTGCCGGAGCAAATATCTGAAGAAGAATTGATCGGGAAATTGAAAGAGATTATTGAAAAGGTTGGAGCAACCGGCCCTCAGGATATGGGTAAAGTTATGGGTATTGCCTCCAAAGAACTTGGAGGCAGTGCAGATGGAAAGACCATTTCAGGACACGTTCGTAATTTATTAACTAATTAATTGTTGATTGAATAAAGTTGACATTGTTCTGGTAATAATCCTTATTATAGGAGCTTTTAGTGGCTTCAGGAAGGGATTTGTTATGGAAGTGATTTCTATTCTGGCTCTTATTCTGGCGATTTATGTTGGGTTTAAATTGTTGCATGAAGGAATTTCTTTTCTGCAGGAGCAATTTGATCTTTCAGGTAACTTTCTGCCTTATTTGTCTTTTATCCTCTTATTTGTAGGTACAATCCTGCTCGTAAATATCATTGGAAAGGCTGTAAAAAAGGTATTGGACTTGACATTACTGGGTAGCATAGACAACGTTGCCGGCGGAATATTGGGAATTTTGAAATGGGGATTCGGCATATCTGTGTTGCTCTGGATATTTAATTATTTTGAAATTAATCCACTTGAGAATTATATAGATGGTGCAGTTATTTATCCATTTGTGGTAACCATTGCTCCCAATGTGATATCATTTATAACAGCAATCCTTCCTTTCTCAGGTGATATTTTGGATTCAGCGGAGAAAATAATTTAGGGGTCATTCAACATAGTACTTTAACATGCAGGCGACAATTTCGGTCATTTTTGTTTATTTTGCATCAAATAGAATAACAACATAATGGAAATGAATTTACATGAAGAAGGGGAGTTTCAATACCTTGATGAAGGGGAGGGTAAAGTCATTATACTGTTGCATGGGTTGTTTGGAGCCCTGAGTAATTGGCAAGCTGTAGTGATGAAATTTTCAAAAGAATACCGGATTTTAATTCCGATGCTTCCTATATACGGAACCACAGTGCGAAAACCAGATTTGGACGGGCTTGTAAGTTTTTTAGAAAAATTTGTTGAAAAAATGAATTTGGACACATTTGTATTGATGGGGAATTCTCTTGGAGGTCATATTGGTTTGATATATACTTTGAGGTACCAGGAAAAGATAAATTCACTCATTCTTACAGGGAGTAGCGGATTGTTTGAAAATTCTATGGGTGGATCATTTCCTCGGAGAGGGTCTTACGAGTACGTTAAGGAAAGGGTTGAATATACATTTTACAGCCCCAACACCGCTGATGAAGAACTTGTAAGCGAGGTGTTTGAAACAACGCGCAGCATTCCAAAGTGCTTACGCATCGTTTCTATTGCAAAATCTGCTCAACGACATAATATGGCCAAAGATTTGACCAAGATCAAAACTCCCACCTTATTAATATGGGGCTTGAATGATACAATTACACCCCCCATGGTTGCGCATGAATTCAATAAGTTAATTCCCAATTCAATACTACGTTTTGCAGATCATTGTTGTCACGCACCAATGATGGAACAACCCGAACGATTTAATTATTTAGTCGAAAATTACTTAAATTCACAAATATGATAGCAGCGGAACTTATTAACCATATGATTCCACCATTAAAGCTGTCTGACTCAGCGTCAAAAGCTATTGCCTGGATGGAAGAACTTCGTTGCAAGGAACTACCGGTGGTAGAAGATCAAAAGTTTTTAGGATTAATTTCTGAAGAGATGATTCTTGAAGCAAATAATATTGATTATTTAATATCACAATTTGAATTCATATGTGAAGATTGCACAGTTTTCCTAAACCAGCATTTTTATGATGTTGTAAAAACCTCATCGGATAATGATGTTCAACTGATAGCTGTAATTGAAGAAGATGACAGTTATGTTGGTGTTATTACTGTCCAGGATACAATTACTTCATTTGCGCAAACGGCATCTGTTCAGGCACCGGGAGCGATCCTTGTCTTATCTATGGAAGCCAGGGACTATTCACTTTCCGAAATAAGTAGATTAATTGAAGAGGAGAATGCCAAAATTCTGGGTAGTACGATTAGGGAAGATGCTTCTGATCCAATGCGGCTGAAGTTGACGTTAAAAATTAACCAATCGAATTTATCTTCGATCGTTGCTACCCTCGAACGATTTAACTACAAAATTATTGGCAGGTTTCAGGAACCAAAGGTTCAGGATGATGACAGAGACCGGTTAGATATTTTACTTAAATACCTTGAAATTTAGCTTTTAACTTCAACCTTTTACATGATAATTGGAATTCATGGTAAATACTTCAAACGAAGAGGTGCGCTTGTCAGAGAGGTTTTCCGTTTACTAAAGGAATATAATGCTTCCGTGGTGGTCTCAGAAAAATTTGGTGAAATTCTGAAAGAATCACGTTGGAAAGAGTCATTTGATACCTACTCAACTAAAGACAAAAAAAACTTTGACTTTTTATTTTCATTGGGTGGTGATGGCACTTTTCTGGAATCCCTCACTCATGTCGGGAAACAGCAAATTCCAATCCTGGGAATTAATATTGGGAGGTTGGGTTACCTTGCCACCATTTCAAAGGATAATATTGGTGAGGCCATAAGCGCAATTTTTGACAATACGTACGAAATTGATAACCGGGTACTATTAAAACTGGATGGACATGGGAATCTTTTTGATGGGATAGATTACGCATTAAATGATTTTACTATTTTAAAGAAAGATACGTCTTCAATGATTACCGTGCATGCGTATATTGATGGTGAATATTTAAATTCTTATTGGGCAGATGGCCTGATTGTAGCAACACCAACTGGTTCTACCGGTTATTCATTAAGTTGTGGTGGACCGTTGGTAATTCCACATTCTAATAATTTTGTGCTTACGCCTGTAGCCCCGCATAATTTAACAACCAGGCCTGTTGTAATTTCGGCAAAAAGTGAATTAACATTTGAGATTGAAGGTAGGACGAAGAATGTATTAATTACATTGGATTCGCGATCCAGCTCTGTTTCGAAAAATACGAAATTAAGGATCAGGCGTGAAAAGTTTTATGCACGGCTCGTTAAAATAAAAGGGTATAACAATTTCGACACCTTACGTCAAAAATTGAATTGGGGGCTTGATGTTAGAAATATTTAAATTTTTATATTAGAGCAGATTCATTATTTTTGATCACAATTGCAATTAATATTTTGAATATCAAACAAATGCGAAAAGTCTGGATATCTATTTTTATCCTTTTTGTTTTTCTGGTAAGTATCCAGGACTCTTACGCACAGATAAATCGTCGAAAAGTAAAAAAGAACAACAAAAATATATCTAAATACAAAGGAACCAGGGCCGGTTTTACCAAAGAAAAGCAATACACCAAGGTCGGATTTTCTGTAAATGCAATGAACTACTTTGGTGAGGTTGCCCCTACTTCAAGTTTTGTGAGTACGGACATTAAATTTACCAGACCCGGATTTACAATATTTGGGTCGCACCGGATAGGTCCGAGATATACAGTTGAAGCTGCATTTTCCTGGGGTACAGTTTCAAGTTCAGATTTTAAATCTGCAAACCCCGATGATGATCAGGCGGTTTTCAGGTATGTTAGAAATCTTAGTTTCAGGAACAGGATAAGTGAACTATCGACCGTATTTATTGCGGATTGGTTCGAAAACAATGCCACATATATTAGCAGGATCAATTTAACCCCTTATGCATTTGCTGGATTATCGGTATTTCACCATGACCCGCAAGCCAGGGTAAACGAAGAGAGTAGTCTGCCTGAAGCCGGAAGCTGGGTAAAGCTGAAACCCCTTGGAACAGAAGGCCAGTTTAGTGAAAAATATAATTTGGATACTTACAGTAATTGGCAGATTTCTATACCATTTGGCCTCGGGGTACGTTATAGACTTAACCAGGTGCTTGATTTGTCATTTCAGTTTGGTTTTCGGTTTTTATTCTTTGATTACATAGATGATATCAGTGGAAATTATGTGGATCTTGGCGAATTGGATTCAGACCTTGCAAGGGAGTTGTCAGATCGGTCCCAGGAACCAACCTCTGCCAAAACGAATGATCCTCGGGATATGAACAGGGTAGCCCAGGTTACAAGTGATCAAACATACGTGGGTGCCGATGGCAGAACCTATGATGTATTTGCAGGGTATGGAAGTGATACCCATCCCGATAATATTAGAGGGAACAAGAACAACAATGATTTAATTCTTTACACTCAGTTTCGAATTTCCTACATAATTGGTGGATCATTTATGAGGGCCAAATACAGATAATCCTCAACAATTGTGAACCGTAGAAAAAAGAGTTCCTTTTCAATATGATAAAACGATTTACCATATTCTTATTTTTACTTATTTCTTCTCAATTATTTGCTCAGATTGATGAAGTAGGTGGTGGAATTGGAGGAATGACTTATACTGGCGATTTGGTAAGGGGATACAAATTACTTAGTAACAGGCCTGCAGGTACAATCTTTGTTCGCCGCAATTTAAATGATTTTGTATCATTTAAATTTGGTGTTGCCGGCGGTAAGATAACCGCCAGTGATGCAACTGACCCGATTGACGCTTTTGCAGCACAAAGAAATTCGTCCTTCAACATTACGTTGATGGAGTTTTCTATTATGGTGGAGTACCATTTTTTAAATTTTAAGTCAGGATCACCGCGAGAACGATGGTCTCCTTATTTTACAGGAGGAGTCGCATTAATTGCCATATCCGGAAATAAAAATAAACCAGAACCCTATAGCAATTTTCAACCATCCGTCCCCCTGGGATTTGGGGTGAAATATATTGTAAATCCCAAATGGATGATTGGTTTTGAATGGGGAGCAAGAATGTTGTTTTTCGACTATTTGGATAATGTGTCAGAAGGTGATTTGCAGAAAAAAAATTATCAATATGGAAACTGGTATGATAACGATGCCTATTACTACATAGGATTTTCATTAAATTATGCATTTTACAGGATTCCCTGCCCTTTTCCCTATAATTAATTACAAAATCCTACCCATCCATTTATTTCAGATAATTGGATTTATTCGGTTAATAAACCTTAATTTTGCTGTTCAGTCCGATTATGAAAGAAAACACCGAAATCCACAATTTACCTAAGCATGTGGCCGTTATTATGGATGGAAATGGGCGATGGGCAAAAAACCGTGGTGCAGCCCGAATTTTTGGTCACAGAAGTGCCATAAAAGCAGTGCGTGAAGTAACTGAGGGTTGTGCGGAGTTGGGAATAAAATACCTTACGTTATATGCTTTCTCAACTGAAAACTGGGGGAGGCCCAGGTCGGAAGTTAATGGATTGATGCAGTTGCTTGTATCTACAATTCGAAGTGAACTAAAAACACTTACGAATAATGACGTTCGACTTACAACAATTGGAGACATTGCCTCTTTACCGAATAATATCCAGAATGAGCTTCTGGATGCAATAAATGAAACAAAGAACAATAAAGGACTAACCCTGATACTTGCTTTAAATTATAGTGGTAGGTGGGAAATTGAAGAAGCTGTAAAACAAATTGCAGCAGCAGCTGCTTCCGGTGAGTTGAATCCAAATGAGGTTGATGCGAAGAAGTTTGAATCCTATTTATGCACCGCTTCCATTCCTGATCCTGAGTTGTTGATTCGTACAAGTGGTGAAATGAGAATTAGCAATTTTTTGCTCTGGCAGATGGCATATACGGAATTGTATTTTACTAAGACACTATGGCCTGATTTTCGGAAAGCTGACTTGGTAGCTGCCTTGAAATCCTATCAAAACAGAGAACGTCGGTTTGGTAAAATTAGTGAGCAAATAGAAAATTAGATATAGTTGATGAAGAAGGGGCTAACGATAGCATTATTAACTTTTATTATTACGCAATCCTCTCTGGTAGCTCAAATAAGACAATCCAGAAACGATGATGATAAGCCCAAAGTTCAGGAGTCCACAACAATCGATTATACGCGCCCTGTTGAATATGAAATTGGTGGTATTCGTGTAGAGGGACCAGATTATCTTGATCCCAATACATTGATATCCCTTACTGGTTTACGTATTGGGGATAGAATAAATGTTCCGGGAACGGAGATTACAGATGCAATTAAAAAATTGTGGAAACACGGGCTTGTTGATGACATAACGATTTATCAGGAAAAAATTGAAGACGGTAAAATATTCCTTGTAATTCAAGCAAGAGAAAGGCCCAGGTTGAGAAAATTCACATTCTCAGGGGTAAACAAAACACAAGAGAAAGATTTGTCTGAAAAGATCAGTTTGTACCGTGGTAAAATACTTACACAGGCGATTTTAAAAAACACTGAGATTGCTGCAAAAAGGTACTTTGTTGACAAGGGATATAGAAATACTGAAGTTCAGATATCACAAATAAGGGATACAATTCTTGATAACCATGTTGTTGTACATGTGAATATTGATAAAAAGTATAAAGTAAAGATTTATGAAGTAATAATTGAGGGGAATAGTGAGATCGATGATGCTAAACTCAAGAAGAAATTAAAGAAAACGGGGGAAAAGACTCGATTTACAATTTTGACGGATATTGGAACCAGAATAATGACAATAACCCCAAAGAAGATTAAACACTTCTTTGACACTTCAAAGGTAGTGGAAGGAAAAGCTGTCAAATCATACCTTGCCGAGCATGTAAAACTGAATATTTTTAAAAGTAAAAAGTATTCTGAGAAACAATTAAAGGAAGATGAGCCTTTGATGATTGCGTATTACAATTCTAAAGGATATCGCGATGCACGAATAATATCAGATTCTGTTTTTGAGTATGATGCAACGGCAGTTGTTCTAAAACTAAGAGTTGAGGAAGGGCACAAGTATTATTACAGGGATATAAAATGGACAGGTAATTATGTTTACAGGGATGAGACATTGTCCAGTGCACTAGGAGTGTCGAAGGGAGATGTGTATGACCCCGAGGAACTTGAAAAGAAACTAACTTTCAACCCACAGGGTACAGATATATCGGGTCTTTATTTGGATAATGGATATTTGTTTTTCAGAATTGACCCCATGGAATGGGTAGATGGGGATTCTATTGACCTGGAAATGAGAATTTTCGAAGGTACGCAAGCCACAGTAAATAAAGTAATAATCAACGGTAATGACCGAACCAACGATCATGTAATATTACGCGAGTTACGTACGATACCGGGTCAAAAATTCAGCCGGCAGAATTTGATCCGTGACAACCAGCAACTTGCACAACTGGGATATTTTGACCCTGAACAGATTGATATTCGTCCGGAACCTAACCCATCAGATGGTACTGTGGATATGATATATAATCTGGTAGAACGCCCAAGTGACCAGGTGGAATTATCCGGCGGATGGGGTGGATATTACGGATTTGTAGGAACACTGGGATTAAGTTTCAATAATTTTTCGCTGAGAAATATTCCTCATTTTGATAAATGGAGGCCTTTGCCTGTGGGTGATGGTCAAAAATTTTCAATACGAATGCAGGCAAATGGAAGGTCCTTCCAAAACTATTCGCTGACATTTGTTGAACCCTGGTTTGGGGGAAAGAAACCAAATTCCTTTTCTGTAAGTCTCAACCATTCAATCCAAAGAGATATCGATCCAATTACAAGGGACACCCGGGGTACCCTGGTGCTGGATGCTATTACCTTAGGATTTGGGAAACGATTAAACTGGCCAGACAATTATTTTACATTGAATGAAGCGGTTTCATTTACAACGTACGGTTTTGAAAATTGGACGTTTAATGCCCTTGGATTCCCTGATGGAACTGCCAGGAGTTTGACATTTAATACCACAATCGCCAGAAATAGCGTTGATAGCCCGATGTATCCTAAAAGCGGATCATTGGTACAATTCTCTTTAATTCTAACACCTCCATACTCCATGTGGCGCGATATTGACTATGAAAATGCAACGGCGCAGGTAAGATATGAATTTGTTGAATATCATAAATGGATGATTGATTTTACACACTATGTTTCTGTAGTTGGTAAACTTGTACTGGAATCAAGGGCGCATTTTGGTTTCATAGGTTCTTACAATGATTTTGCCGGAGTTGGTCCTTTTGAAAGGTTCTTCCTGGGTGGTGATGGCCTCGCCGGTGGACTTAATTCATGGTTATTGGGAACGGAAGTAATTGGCTTGCGAGGATATGAAAACAATGTAATAACACCTCCAAATTATAGTCTCGGGGTGACACCGCTCACTGTAGGCCAAATTGAAGGAGGAACCATATACAACAAATTTTCTTTTGAACTACGATATCCTGTCACCACCGGACAGGCTGCCACTATTTATGTTCTTACTTTTGCCGAAGCCGGAAACAACTGGAATAACTGGGCTGCATTCGATCCATTTAATTTGTATCGCTCAGCAGGATTCGGGGCTAGGATTTTTATGCCAGCTTTTGGACTTATTGGACTTAATTGGGCCTATGGTTTTGACAGGGTTCCAGGGCGTGCCGATGTAAGTGGTTCACAGTTCCATTTTACCATTGGACAACAGCTTAGATAATGAAATTAAAATTTTTGGTATCTTTTTTGTCAGTACTAATTGCAGGCAATGTGTTTGCACAAAAATTTGGCTATGTAAATACGGATTATATCTTGAGTAAAATGCCTGAGTATAGAGAAGCTCAGTCTGAGATTGATAATTTATCTGTTGCCTGGCAAAAAGAGATTCAGGAACTTAACAAGGTAATTGATGGAATGTATAGTGACCTGAAGGCAGAAGAAGTGCTTTTGACAAAGGCAATGTACGAAGAAAGACAAAAAGAAATTAAAATAAGGGAAAGCGAGGTCAAGGAATATCAAAAAAAGATATTCGGGTTTGAAGGTCTTTTCTTCCTAAAAAAGAAAGAACTGGTAAAACCTGTTCAGGACAAAGTATTTGAAGCGGTTGAAAAAGTAAGTAAAGAACACCGGCTTGCTATCATGTTTGATAAAGCAGGTGAATTGGTGATGATTTATACAGATCCGGTTCATGATTATACAGATTATGTATTAGATGAGTTGGGGTTTGGAGACCCCAGTGATCAAATTAATTAAATAAGTAAGCGTAAAATTGAAGAGCAAAAAACAAACAAAATGAAGAATTTAGTATTTGGAATGGTTGTCATAGCGTTGGTGATTGGCAACATTAACGGAGCAAAAGCTCAGCAAAAAATTGGACATGTTGATATCCAGTATGTATTAACTTCCCTACCGGAATACAAAGAGGTAGAGTCCCAGTTAAAAACATTGGAATCTCAACTTACAAAACAAAGTCAGGCAAAAGAGTCGGAATTTCAGCAAAAATTGCAGGAATATCAGCAAAGCCAGGCAACTATGGCCGAAGTTGTAAAACAGGATAAGGAACGTGAATTGCAAAACCTTCAACAATCATATGGTGAATTTCAGCAAACTGCCCAGGTGTCGTTGCAAAATAAAACTACAGAGCTGTTAAATCCTCTCTATACCAAAATTGGTACAGCGATTGATGAGGTTGCTACCGAAAATGGATATTCACACATATTAAATGTGGGCGTTGCACAGTTGGATATTGTTATCTATGGCAATAAAGATTATGATGTTTCCGAACTTGTATTAACCAAACTTGGTGTCACTCCTCCCCCAAGAAATTAAGGTCATAAAATTGATTTAATCAAAGCTTTACCCGATTGGGTAAGGCTTTTTTTAAATTCGTACTATGCTCATACCATCACCAGTAAAACAAGGGGACAAAGTTATAATTGTAGCACCTTCGGGCAGGTTACATAAAGATGATCTGAATCCAGTAATAGCGCTGTTAAAAAGCTGGGGGCTTACTGTATTAATAGGTGATCATGTTTTCGACGATTATGGTTTTTTCGCTTCTGATGATGATGGCAGGAGGGTTGACTTACAGAGTGCATTGGACGGTAACAATGTGAAAGTAATTCTATGTGCAAGGGGTGGTTTTGGATTGGGGAGGATTATTGATAGTCTTGATTTTCAAGCATTTATTTCCAACCCAAAATGGCTTGTCGGTTTTAGTGACATCACACTGTTGCATATGAAACTTCATTCATTGGCAATAGCTAGTATCCATGGCCCCGTTGCCCGACAACTTGGTAAAAAAGTAGATCAGCAATCAATTGATTCACTAAAAAATGTATTGTTTAATGGATCAAGTATTCATTACCAAACAGACCCTCAGGAACTTAATAAGGCGGGTGAGGCAGAAGGCCAGCTTATTGGAGGCAACCTTACAATGATTTGTAACAATATCGGTACAAATTCAGATATTGAATTCGATAATAAAATTTTATTTGTTGAAGATATTAATGAATCAGTTTACTCAATAGACCGACATATGAATCATTTGCTACGAGCACAAAAGATAAGTAACCTGGCAGGGTTGATTATAGGGCAATTTACTAACACAAAAGACACAATGCCTCCATACAAAATGTCAGCAAATGAAGTGATATTGGAATATGTTGCTGAGTTTGACTACCCGGTTTGTTTCGGGTTTCCAGCGGGTCATGAAACTACTAATTTGTCATTACCGATATCATTTCAGACTCGTTTGGAGGTTGCAGAAACTGGAGGAAAGGTTTCCTTTAACTAGCTAGTCTTCTTTGTTAGTTTTAAGGCCTATTTCTTTTAGCCTCTCGTTTAAAAACTCACCCACTGTAATATCATCATAACTTTTCGGATGATCAGGATCAATGCATTGGGCAAGGCAATTAAGATCAACCTCTGATTTTGGGTGCATGAAAAAGGGAATTGAATATCTTGAATCTTTCATTTTATTTTGAGGTGGATTTACCACCCTGTGCAAGGTAGAATGCAGCTTGTTATTTGTAAGTCTTTCCATCATATCTCCCACATTTACAATTATTTGATCAGGGAGTGCGGTTATAGCGATCCATTTTCCATCGTTCCTTTTTACTTGTAGCCCTTTTGCACTAGCTCCCATCAGGAGGGTGATCAGGTTGATATCGCCGTGTTCAGAAGCCCTTACAGCATCAATGGGAATGACTTCCGGGTTTATAATTGGAAAATAATGAATAGGTCTTAAAATGCTATTCCCATTGATCACCTTTAAATCAAAATAATTTTTGTCAAGTCCTAGATATTGTGCAATGGCTTGTAACATATATATTCCTGTGTTTTCAAGGATTTTGTAGGCTTCAATTCCATGTTCCTTAAATGCAGGGACCTCTTCTGGCCATACATTGTCAGGATAGATTTCATTTACGGGAAATTCCGGATCAATATTTTGTCCTATATGATAAAATTCTTTCAGATCACCGGTTGACTGACCTTTTGCATGCTCTTCACCTTTTCCTGTATAACCCCTTTGTCCATGAAGTCCTTCAATCCTATACTTCAACTTAATTTTTTCGGGGAGGTTGAAAAATCTTTTAGTTGCGGCGTATAGATTGTTCATTAGACCGTCCGATAACCCATGGTTTTTTACAGCTACAAATCCAATGTCTTCGAATGCGTCCCCAAGTGCCGATACAAAGTTTATCCTTTTTTCATCTTCACCGGAAAGAAAATCTGATAAATCAAGTGAAGGTATTTCGTCGTAAATTGTATTGCCCATATTTATTTATGCATTACTTCGTGAAGAATTTTGTAGGAATTAATCGTTGTTAATCCATCAATGTGTAATTTGAAATATTCTATGATATTATCAAGAATGATTAAACGTGTTGAGTTGGAAATCTCAAGATAGTCAATATACGATGCTACCAGGAGGTGATCAATGAATTCTTCAAGATTTGAATCACCTTTTAAAAGTTGATTCTTTAATTCCAACGCTGTTTCAGGGTAAAAACCCAGAAATCGTGTGAGTTTTAATAAAAATTGCAGGTGGAAATTTCCATATTGTGTCTTCATTGAATCCAGTGATAATAAAGATGAGCTGATAAAGTGGTATAATTCTGAGGGATGGCTTTCATGACGGACGCACTTATAGAGTATTTCTGACAGAAACATTGCAATAGCTGATTTTTTAATATTGGAATGGATCTCAACGTATTGCTCTGAACATTTAATTTCTGATATTCGGTTAAGAGACGCGCTCTCTTTATAATAAACCACCATGTCCAGTAGAGTCAGGGGTTGGAAAAGGGCAATGCTATGCTTACTTTTTTTGGTCCGAACACTGTTAACAATATATGACTGAATACCAAAATGCTCAGTAAATACGGTAGCTATGATGGATGTTTCCTTGAATTTGATGAATTTAAATACAATTCCACAGGTTTTGTGCAGCATTGGTATTTAGGTATTTAGTTTATGATTGCAATTTTTCCCACAAAAGTATCCGATCCATCAGATGTTGAACTATAAATCATATATATCCCTGTACCAGGATTTGATCCATAGAGCGTTGTAAGTTTCCATGTAGCTGTGCCGCCATTTGATTTCATTTGCCAAACCAGGTTTCCGGATACATCAGTTATTTTAATTTCAGCGTTTTCTGGTAATCCTTCAATCGTAACCAATCCGGAATAGTCAGGCGTAACAGGATTTGGGAATATTTTTACATTAGAATGTTGATTTCCTCCCTCTGTTGCATCGCTTCGAAAAGAAGATAGCCCATTTAAAGTTGCAAAAAAAACTTCTCCTGTTACATCATTAATTTCAATCATGGATATTTGATCAGAAAGCAAAGGAGAATTTTCTTCATTGAAAAATTCGATTAAGTCTTCACCAAATTCATCAAAAAGCCATACCCCTACCATGGTCCCTATCCATTTTCTATTTCCACCATCTGCTTTAATGGCTCTTATTTGTTCATTGTCAAAAAGAAAACCTCCTTCAAATATTGGTCGAATGGATTGTAGGTTTGTTGAAAATGGATCAATGCCTCTCGGAAAATATACAACCCCTTTGTCGGTACCTACCCAGATGTTTCCTTTGTTGTCAATCTCAAGGTCATTTACCCGATTTGAGGGTAGATTTCCTTCATTTTGTGTGCTATTTATCCAACGTGAATCTCCATTTGATGCATCGTAAACAATAATTCCACCGCGTTTTTCGGGATCTACACGAAGCCATTTTGTCCCGAAAGTATCCTCAATAATTTCTAATATATTTTCCTCTCCTGATATATTTACAATATGAGGTTCCCAGGATATTCCATCGGTGGACTGGTATAAGGCTGGTTGTGAATCCCAGACAGAAACCCAGGTGCCGTCCTTTGCTGCAAATACTGATGTAAGGAAATTGGAGTTGAAAGGATAATCCGGATGAGAAAGGGTTAGCGTACTAATAGCAGTTCCACGATCCCAAAGTGTGATACCACTCCCAAATGAAACAAGAAAATGTAAATTGCTTTCAGAGATAAATGTTCCACCTGTAAGATCGCTTGCAACTGGATATGAGGGGAAATTGAAATTTTCCCAAAGTCCTTCTGAAAATGTGTAGAATCCCAGGCTATCTTCTAGAGGTTTTCTTTGCTGATCATAGCCTCCGGGTAGCCCTATTAATCGATTGTCAGAATAATACATAAATGCAAACCGGTCGGAGTTTGGGCCACTTGCAGAAATAGAATTGAAACTGCCGGCCACATTTGTTACGAGGCTGTTTTTTGAGTCAGATACCCAAAGAATATTCTGGTCATCCAGCAATGTAATATTTGGGGATTCAATGAATTCAGAGGTTATTGCCGAAACGACATCTTTTTTATCAACAGTCCAGGCACACGATTCCGATGTTACTGCCATTAAATTTTGATGTCCTGAAATTGAAATGATCGATTCGCCATTCAGGTAGGGTTCCTTTATCCATTTGCCGTTAGAATATTTATAAATACCATCATTTTTCAAGGAAGCAAACAAGTGGTTGTTAAAGGTTGTGATGCCGGAGATAAGAGATCCCGGGATTCCATCTGATGCATCAAATCGGTGCCAGTTATTAAAATCCTGAAGATTGTTAGCCGGATCAAGCCAACCTGCAATTACTCCATCAGCAGATGCAAGAAATAGTGAATCGTTATGGATTTCAGCTTCTAAAATTTGAAGTTGATCACCATCTTTTCCAATGTTGGTATATGCTTCCAGTGTTTCAAATTTCTGAATATCAAATACCACAACTCCAAAATCAGTTGAAATATAACTTCTGGATCCCTCAAACAAAAAATCATTGATGGTTCTTGATTCGTTTTTTGCATTTTTAATTGCTGGGTAATTGATGATCGCATCCTCTGTAACCATATCAACATTCCCATTTGAATATCCAATTGCCAAAATTTCATTTAACAGGTCGTAGTCGATCTTGGTAATGTCAGCATCGTTAAGTCCATCAATTTTAGTTAGGGTATGCAGGCTATTGTCATCCTTTTCTAAATAAAAGATTCCATTTTTCGCAGCACAATACACAGCATTATCAGAAAGGGCGATATCGCGGGATTCGCTGAATGATATATGCAACCGCCACGAACCAACAGGAATATCAAATTGCCCGAATACTGGATTGGAAATGATAAATATCAGCCCAAAGCTAATAAATGGTTTATAGAAAAATTTGTTAAGCATTTAAAAAACAGTTTCTGCAACGCGCCTCATACCTATCCTGTTCCCCCAGGACAACCTGATCTTTCTGATCTGACAACCGATAGGAATACGACGCTACGTTTCCGCATTTCATACATATGGCATGAACTTTTGTTACAAATTCGGCAATAGCCATCAGACCCGGCATGGGTCCAAACGGTTTACCTTCAAAGTCCATGTCGAGACCGGCAACAATTACACGTTTACCTGCATTTGATAATTTTGAACATACTTCAATCAAATCATCATCAAAGAACTGTGCCTCATCAATTCCAACAACTTGTGAGTTGCCTGCAAGAAGTAAGATTTCATTGGCAAATGGAACAGGCGTAGACCGAATTGAGTTCTCATCATGGGATACAACGTTGTTTTCGTGGTATCTTGTATCCATTTGTGGTTTAAATATCTCCACCTCCTGGTTGGCAAGAAGTGACCTTTTTAGCCTTCGAATCAATTCTTCCGTCTTTCCTGAGAACATGGAGCCACAGATAACTTCGATCCAACCGGGTTTTTGTTCATTTGTTAGCCCAAAATGTGGTTCTATGAACATATTCTATTTAATCTATGTAATTCAGATGAGGTAATCGACAATTATGGGGAACTGCAATATTTATATTTCCATGTAGTGTACATTGACAGGCAAGACGTTCATTCTTATTTAACCTGTTGGTCTTAATATAGCCTATTTCATGTTTACTGTAAACGCTAATATTTTTCATCTCTTCCAATACGATCATTCAGCACGTGGTACACCTTCCTTTTGTTCCGCAGGCATGCATCCAGTCTATTTTATTTTGTTGTAAAATATCGAAAACTGTATTTATTCGATCTGAAAACAAAACTTCCTTATCGAGGCTTATAATGTTGATTTTTGACATAATTGTTAACTTTACAAAAGAAACGATAAATACTATGGAGAGCAAGCTGAACAGAGAGGCATTAAAAGAATACAGCAGGAACTACAGCCGTGTTATAGAGTCAGAATTTTTTCAGTTGAAAGAAGAAATCAGCGGTAAAGAGATTCTGGATCTATGTGAAATCCATCAAATTAATTTGTTTATTATTTACCAGATTTTATCCAAGTGGAACGAAGAGAGCAAACATTTAAAAAGTGATTATTTCGACTACTCTTCTCCTGAAGTTCGAAAGGAATTAGCCCAATTTCTGAATACGCTTTCACGGCACATCAGAATAAAAAAGGAAATATTTGTACCACTTTTGAATGAAGCAATTGAGGATACAATTTTGTTAATTTTATCTCCTTATGAATACTACTGCGACATAATTAATCGGAGAAAAAGTACAGGAGTGAATGTAAAGGCGTTTAATGATCTTCTGAAATATATTAAAATAAACCAGCAGTTGTTCAGGATATTCATTATTAAACTTGATCAATTGAACCAAAAAAAAGTACCGGTTGAAAATGCATTAAAAATACTTAATGAAGTTTTCGAAAATACGGATATTACACCAGAAGATGTTGAGGGCTATGTTGCTGTTTTGTCCAAAATCCAAAAGCTACCGTTGGATGTTATCTATGGATCCGAAGAAGAAAATATGGCAAATCCTTTAAACCCTGAGAATGTTTCTGAAAAATCTGAATTGAAAACCCTCAATGACAAGTTAACAGGTGAAACGAATACTATGTTGCATCAGGAGATCAAAAAGAAGACCCGAAGAGGAAGCATTAAAAAACAACTTAATATTAATCAAAAGTTCATGTTTATAAACCAACTTTTTGATGGTAACTCAGATGATTTCAATAGTGTTATTGATTTCCTTGAAAACTGTGAAACCCAGGCACAGGCAATGGATTTCATTAATAATAACTACCTGAAAAAGAATAACTGGAAAAAGGATTCGCAGGAAGTAAAAGAGTTTATTGAAGTCATAGCTTTGAAATATACCTGATATTATGAATGGAATCCTTTTAATGGGCAAGTAACTGTGTTCGGTGAGAGTCTAGTTTAATAAGAACAAACAGTAATATGGTAAAAGAAAGTAACGATGAACCACCATAACTGAAGAAAGGAAGTGGTATTCCAATTACCGGGAATAGTCCGATTGTCATACCGATATTAATTGTGAAGTGTGAAAAAAGAATTGAAGCTACAGAATAGCCATAAATTCTGCTGAATCTTTGTTTTTGTCGCTCAGCAATAAAAATTATTCGCAACAACAAGGCAATAAACAAGAAAATAAGAATAAAGCTTCCAACCCATCCGTGTTCTTCGCCTATTGTACAAAAAATAAAATCAGTACTTTGTTCGGGCACGAAATCAAATTTTGTTTGCGTTCCATTTAGAAATCCTTTTCCGCTTATTCCGCCTGAACCAATGGCTATTTTTGACTGGGTTACATTCCATCCGGCTCCTAATGGATCAGTATTTGGATTAATAAGAACCAATATCCTGTTTTGCTGATGTGGTTTTAGGATGTTATTAAATGCAAAATCAACGCCTTTTACAACACCGATAATCAAAAGGAATCCAGCTATAATAATTGATATTTTTCGGATTGTTTTTTCATTAAAAAGGATTATTACAATTGCAATGACTCCCAGAAATAATAAAAGATAGGTCTGGTTCTCAACCATCAATGTGAGAATAAACAATACCGCGACAAAAATACCGGCAATGAGCAAAACTGGTGACATACCTTCCCTAAATATGACCAATATAAATGCTCCAAAAATCAGTGCAGTTCCAGTGTCTCCCTGCAAAATTATTAAGACTGCAGGAAAACCAATGATAATAAGTAACCAGGCCTGATTTTTCAGTTTTTCCAATTTAAACCCTTGAGTCGACATATATTTTGCAAGAACAATAGCAGTTGCAAATTTTGCCAGTTCTGAAGGTTGAAAGCGAAATCCTCCAATTTGAAGCCAGGATCTGGCACCATTTATTTCTCTGGCAAAAAAGAGTACATATACCAACAGTAAAATCACAACTGCGTACATGATGTATGCGAATGCATCAAAGAACTTGTAATCAACTACCATTATTAGCAGGATCAACAGGATGGTAATACCAATAAAAACCAGCTGTTTTCCTGAATTTAGGTTAAGGTCAAATATTGTGCTTGCAATCGATTCATCGTAAACAGCAGCATAGATATTTAGCCACCCTAGCAGAACCATAGAATAAAATAATAAAATGGTTACCCAGTCAATTTGACCATAAATATCGCTTCGACTATTCATCTGACCCTTGCTTTTTATCAAAAAAATCCCCTGCTAAAACATAATCTTCAAGCCATTTTCTGCCGATATCATTTTTAAGGTATTTTTCAATCACCAAACTTGCCGTTGATGCTGCTGCCCGACCACCCCAGCCCGAATTTTCAACATAAACAGAAATTGCTATTTTCGGGTTGTCTTTTGGGGCAAAAGCCATGAAAACAGAATGGTCCTCTCCGTGTGGATTCTCTACCGTACCTGTTTTACCACAAATATCAATACCCGGTACAACTGCCCTCCAGGCAGTTCCGTGCAAAGCTTCTAGCATCGCATTTATTACAACTTCATAATGTTCTGTAGAAATACCGGCAGAATGTTTTTCCTTATATACTTCCAACGGACCTTCAACATCGCCAATTCCTTTTACAATATGGGGAGTATAATAGTAACCACGATTGGCAATGATGCATCCAATGTTTGCCATTTGAATAGGGCTAAGTAGCATTTCGCCTTGCCCAATGCTAAGGGAAGCGATAGTTGAAAATTTCCATCTGTTTTCACCATATAGTTTATTATAGTAGGAAGCTCCGGGTATTTGGCCTCCTTTTTCATTTGGGAGATCCACACCCAGTTTTTCCCCCAGGCCAAAATTCATCACCATCCTTTGCCATTCTTCCAGGCCTAATCTGGAATCCACATATGTATTTGGATCAAGGTTATGATTGATGATCCTTCTGTAGGCCTTAAAAAAATAGTTATTTGAACTGTATTTTATCGCTTTAGGAAGATTGTAATATCCTGGAGGTGCGTGGTCGCCAATCAAGGTACCATCAACATATATCTCCTCATTTTCGAAGAGGACTCCCTGTTCCAATCCAATCAGGCTTTGGACCATTTTAAAAATGGATCCAGGAGGGTACATAGCCATGATTGGTCTGTTAAATAGGGGTACAAGTGTATCATTTTGTAATACGGCAAATTGTTTACTAAAATCCCTCCCTGAAATTGTATTAGGATTGTAGCTGGGACTACTTACAATAGCAAGAATTTCACCCGTTGCAGGCTCTATTGCCACGACGCTTCCGATTTTTCCCTTCATCAATCGTTCAGCATATGCCTGCAATTCAGAGTCAATAGTAGCAATTAAGTTGAGGCCTGGAACAGAGAGGGTATCATACTTGCCATTTTCGAAATCTCCTTTTTCAACCCCGCTTACATTTTTGTATTTATATTTTTTCCCACGCTTGCCCCGGAGTTCCTTTTCATAAAATGCTTCAATTCCGCTTTTCCCAATGTAATCCCCCTGGTGATAATATTTTTCGTCATCCAATTCAAGCTGTTTCTTGCTTATTTCCGCAATATAACCAAGAGAATTCGACAGAATGGAATCTGGATATGACCGGATGGTTCGTGCCCTGATTTCAAAGCCGGTGTAGTCCACCAGAAAATCTTCAAGACCGGCATATTCGGTTCGCGGTATTTGTTTTAGAAATAAGGAAGGCTTTACATGGCTGTATTTCTTTGCTTTTAGCAATCGTTCATTAAATTCCTCAATGGAAATGTCAAACAGATTACAAAATGCAAGTGTATCAGGAATAGAAATATTTTTTGGGGTGATATACAAGTCGTATTCAGGTTCATTTATGACAATGAATTTGTTATTTCTGTCATAAATAATTCCCCGGTACGGGTATTCTATTACTTCAAGGATGATATTGTTTCTCGCGGCTTCTCCATATTCTTTACTAAGTACCTGGATTGCGAATAGTTTTGAAAGGAAGATGAATCCAGTGACTATAAAAACAGCCTGAAGAATATATTTTCGGGAATCAAACATTTGCTATCTCCTGAAGAAAAGTAACTGAATTAATAAAAGTACTACGTACGTGAAAACCACAGATAACAATACCTTTACTAAGGTAAAGAAAAACAGCGAAAATCCACCAGCCTCAATATAAAAGATAGCAAAGTGGTGGATAACCAGTAGTGGTATTAAATAGGATGTTACCCAGAAAAACGACATTTGATTTAACGTTGGAGATACTCCAATTTCGTAACCACCTTGTGGAGTTAAAATGGCTACCCAGTAAGGACGTGCAAAAGCAAGTAAGACTGCTGCTGCAGCATGAATTCCTGTACTGTCATAAAACATGTCAACGCTCAATCCTGAGGCAAATCCAAGAATAATTAATACTATTCTATCGGTATCAATTGGTAAAAAAAGGATGAAACCGATGTAAATAAAGCAGAATGAAGTATTAAAGAGGGCAAGGTTCATAAATACTGTAACCTGCGCACCAGTAAATAACAAGAATGCGAAAACTTGAAATATAGTATTTCGACTATTCATCCCTTATCACCAGGTTTTCGATGGAATCTTTTTCAACTTTATACCTGTTCATAACCACGTGCACGTAGCTTAGCTTTGTAAAGTCATTTACAAGTTTTGCTTGTAATGAATAAAAAGTATCATCGGATTCAAGTTGAATATCTGAAATAACTGCAATTGCGATGTTTGCCGGGAATATGGCATTGTATCCAGATGTAAGGACAGAATCACCTATCTTTATGCTATGGTGTCTTGGTACAAATTTTACTTCAATTAATCCTGGGTCGCGTCCATTCCATTCTACTGTGCATAATTCCACTTTATCTTTTATACGCGATGAAATGGTAAACCCGGAGTGCAGCAATGACGTAAGCACTGAATAACGATTATTGGTATATCTGACTTTACCTACAATTCCGCCGCTTCCCAGAACTCCCATACCAATGTTGATCCCATCTTCAACCCCTTTGTCAATGGTTAGTGTATTATTTTGCCACTGGGTTGAGTTATTGATGATTTTTGCAGTGATAAATTCGTATTGTAAAGTTGAATCTTCTTTTACAATTCCTGATGAGTCCTTTTTTAATGATTTTAATTTCTCAAGTTTGGCACGCAGCAATGCATTTTCTTCAGCAATAATTGCATTGGTTTCATCGAGGTTAAAATACGCAGATACTCCGGAAGTAAAGCTTAGGACCCTTGAAGATATAAAATTAGAAGAATTGAAAAAAACGGTACTTTGATGTCGGTTGTTTCGTATGATAAGTACAAAACATATTATCTCAAATATGAGGAAAGTAAATATACTTCTATAGCGGTATAAGAATTTTAGGAGCTGTTGCATTCATTTATTCAACCGGTTACTTAAAACATCTCAATTTATGTAATAAGTACCGGTTTAAAGTGTTCAAGATTTTTGAGCGCTGCGCCTGTGCCTCGCACCACTGCTCTCAGAGGATCCTCGGCTATGTGAATTGGAAGTTTGGTCTTCAAAGCAAGTCTTTTATCGAACCCACGCAGCATAGCCCCTCCACCTGTAAGATGAATACCGTTATCATATATATCAGCTGACAATTCAGGAGGACAAATCTCCAACGCTTTAAGAACAGCCTCTTCAATCTTAGAAACAGATTTATCCAGGGCAAATGCTATTTCCGAATAGGATACTTTGATGACTTTGGGAATTCCTGTCATCAGATCACGTCCCCTGATTTCATAATCATCCGGTCCTTCATCAAGTTCGGTCAGGGCTGATCCCACTTCTATTTTAACGCGCTCAGCAGATCTTTCACCGATTAAAAGATTGTGCTGCCGGCGCATATAATCCAGGATGTCACGGCTGAAAGTATCACCGGCTACCCGAATGGATTGATCCGCAACAATACCTGAAAGGGCAATAACGGCAATTTCTGTTGTCCCCCCGCCGATATCAACGACCATTGAACCGATTGGTCGCTCAATATCTATCCCGATTCCAATGGCTGCAGCTATTGGTTCGTGGATCATATATACCTCCTTTGCACCCGCATGTTCAGCAGAGTCACGAACAGCTCTTTTTTCAACCTCTGTGATACCGCTTGGGATGCATATGATCATTCGATGTGACTTGGGAAACCAGCTTTTGCCTTCATCAATCATCTTAATCATTCCTCTTATCATATGCTCGGCAGCATGAAAGTCAGCAATGACACCATCTTTCAATGGTTTTATTGTTTTGATATTATCATGTGTCTTTTCGTGCATTTGCAATGCTTCGTACCCAATTGCAATCACTTTATTGTTGCTTTTGTCCATTGCAATAATGGATGGTTCGTCCACAACAATTTTGTCTTTATGAATTATTAAAGTGTTCGCAGTACCAAGGTCGATGGCTATGTCACTTGTGAAGAAGTCGAAAAATCCCATTTTATTTATTTACTATTAATCAGGCCTATATTCAGGAACCACAATTTACAAATATCTTTCATTTATTGGTATTCACACATTTAATTTAATGTTTGAAATGTCGTTTTCCCGTGAATACCATCGACATTCCATTTTCATTACAATAATCAATTGATTCCTGATCTTTTACCGAGCCTCCGGGTTGAATTATCCCGGTAATTCCATTTTTAAATGCTATTTCAACGCTATCTGAAAAGGGGAAGAATGCATCTGAAGCCATAACCGCTTCTGTTAAATCAAAACCAAATTTTTTAGCTTTATCGATTGCCTGGTTTACGGCATCAATGCGCGAAGTCTGGCCAACGCCACTGGCCATCATCTGACCACTTTTAGCGAGTACGATCGCATTTGATTTTGTATGTTTTACAATTTTATTTGCAAAAACCATGGCATCAATTTCATTTGAAGATGGTTGCATTTTGGTTGCCACTTCAAAATATTTTTCTGTTTCTACTGAAGTATCCCTGTCCTGTTCAATCACTCCGTTCAGGAGACTACGAAATTGCTTACTAGTTTCTGCCGGTTTTTTCTGGATTAGAATAATTCTATTCTTCTTTGATTTTAATAGTTCCAGTGCACTATCCTCATAGCCAGGTGCTATTACTACCTCACAAAATAGTTTGTTTATTTCTTGTGCTGCTCCAATATCAATATTGGCGTTGGAGACCAAAACACCACCAAAAGCAGAAAGTGTGTCTGCAGCAAAAGCCTTAAGGTAAGCTTCTTTCACGGAAGAACCATTTGCTATTCCACAAGCATTATTATGCTTCAATATTGCAAATATAATCCCATCGTTAAAATCAGCAATTAGCGAAATGGACGCATCAATATCAATCAGGTTATTGTAAGAGATTTCTTTTCCGTTTAACTGATCAAACATTTCATTGAATGAACCGAAGAAAGCACCTTTCTGGTGTGGGTTTTCTCCGTATCGAAGTGATTTTGATCCTGAATGGGAGACTTTTAATGAGGGAAGGTCTTCCTCAATATTGAAGTAGTTAAAAATTGCTGTGTCGTATCCCGAACTGATATCAAAGGCGTAAGCGGCAAATCGTCTGCGTTGTTCAAGCGTAGTACTACATGATGTAGCGATAATTTCATGTGCTTCTTTGTACTGTTGCATTGAGCTTACAATCAAAACATCCTGGTAATTCTTGGCTCCGGCGCGAATAAGTGAAATTCCTCCAATATCAATTTTTTCAATAATTTCTTTATGTACTGCACCGGATTCTATAGTAGCCTCAAAAGGATAGAGGTCAACGATTACCAAATCAATAGTTGGAATTCCCTGCTCTTTTGATTCTTCCTGGTCTGAAAGATGGGATCTACGGTGGAGAATACCACCAAATACTTTTGGGTGCAATGTTTTCACCCTGCCACCAAAAATAGAGGGATAGCCTGTCAGGTCCTCAACCGAAGTTACATTTATTCCCAGGTTTTCTATAAAATTCTGCGTTCCACCGGTAGAATAGATCTTCACATCATTCGCCTTCAACAGCTCTAAAATAGGCTCCAGGTTTTCTTTGTGATAGACTGAAATCAGCGCTGATTTTATAGGGGATTCCTTCATGTACGCAAGAGATTAAATTATGCGTGCAAAGGTAGAATGATTTTTGAAAAAGTGATTTAATTCAAACCGAATGTGGCTAAGTATTACTACTTTTTCCTTCTACCTGCTTTCAAAATCACACTTTCGGATACAACTGGATAATTAGCATATTCAAGTTGATGTATTTTTTTGGCAAGCGAACCGGGGGTATCATCCAAATCAACATCACATTGATCCTGAAATATGATTTCTCCCTCATCAAAATGTTGATTTACGTAATGAATTGTAATCCCCGATTGTTTATTTCCTGAATTAATTACCGATTGGTGAACAAGGTCGCCATACATGCCCTTTCCACCAAAATCAGGTAGAAGAGCCGGATGGATATTGATGATACGATTAGAATACATTTGCACAATCTTTTCGGGTACAAGCCACATGAATCCGGCCAAAACAATAAAATCAATTTTTTGATATTCGAGCGATTGGATTACCACATCTGATTTATAAAATTCTTCCCTGTTGAAAACAACAGTTTTAACCCCATGATTTGATGCCCTGGTAAGTGCGTAAGCATTGGGATCATTGGAATAGAGTGCTACTATTTCAATCTGGTCATTTGATTTAAAAAAACGAAAGAATTCTTCAGCATTTGTACCAGAACCGGAAGCAAAGATTGCCACGTTGATTTTGACCATGGCTTACAGGTTACTCAAGATATTTGACAACTACATTTTTATTTTCAATGCGGGATAGCTCTTCCAGTCCACTTTTCATAAAATAATCATCGAATGTCTCTAAAGGTGTATCCAAAACTTTAGGCTTGTAGTTAATATAGTCCACTACCAGCAAGCCATTAATTTTTCTTGGATTAATCATTTCCCTGAAACGTTTACCACCTCCGTCTGTAGAATAAGAATACGCAAAATAATCAATGATAAAGGAATCTTTATTTACCCAGTAAATAAAATAATCGTCAAAGTCCTCTCCCCCACTTTCCTGATCAAATGATACCTGGATCTTGAAGTATTTCTTCCCATTAATTTCGACTTCAGGTAGCAGTTTTTTATTTACCGCTTTATCATTAAGGTTAAATGGAATTCTGAAAAAGTAAACTACAGAATTTACAGAACGTGAATATTTCCCAGTCCATTCTTCATTCAGTGATACCAATTCTCCTTCAACAGCCCTTTTGAAACCATCATTATTCAATACGTCATGAACAGCACCTAAGCTGTCATGTTCAAAAGTCCTTTCATAGGATATTTCACCCCAGTTGGTGTAGTTTCTGTATTGAATGTCACGAAAATCGAACTCTATATCAGATGTATAAACCTTTCCCCCCCCATACGCTTCAATGGACTTATCAATGATTTGTTGCTCAGTCAATGGCTGCTCTTCGCATGAGTATAAAACAGCCACGACAAGAAAGGTAAATATGGTACTTATGGAATATTTCATGAAACTAATAATTAGTAAAAGTTAACAAAAGGACAAAGGAAATATAAAAAGATTTAGTGCATTTCATTAAATAGATACTGTAATATCTTAAATCAATTTTGCATGCGTGGATATATACCGTTCAGGTAATTCTCCCGAATTGGCAGTTTCGTAGTCTTCATAACTGCACGGAACAATGCAATTCCTGGCAAACTTAGCTTTCCCATCCGGATAAGGTACTTCCATCCACCATTTATCGCTTAGTTTACTTTTGAAAAAAGTAATTGTCTCAGGCAAACTTGGCATGGATACAACATAATTCAAATAATCTTTGGATTTGAAGTCCTTGTGATCTTTTTGATTGTAGTATCCTTCTATAAAATACCAGACCATTGTGGCAACAACCGATGCGGTTTTACAACTCGGGTCATCCAGATCAGGATCGTATTCATAAAAACCCATCGAACTGAGTTTCTCATTCATTCCAGCATACCAGGTTATCTGGCAGGCTTCTTCTCCGGTGAGTCCAAATGGCTGGGAACGTCTGCTGGCCGGTGCATCTGCCGATTTGATGGCGGTGATATCAAAGGTTATCATATCCGCATCCCGGACAACAGGCTCCATTTCTGAAATATGGGAACGTAAATGGCCAACCCTATATGTTTCAAAATATAATTTTTCCAGAACCTCAACTGTTCTTGATTCAATCAGATAGCTCTGGTACGCCAGATGGCTGTAATGAAAAAGATAGTTTGGACTATGAAGTAGTATTGTTTGAATATGATTCTGATTGGGAGTACCTTCTTCTTCCATATCCAGAAATGCATCAATGTTTAGCACACTGATGAGTTTATCCAAACCCTGGTAAGATTTATATTGCCCGATATCCAGGTCATGGCTTCCTCCCAAAAAAAATGGGAAAACATTATTTAACATTAAATACTCACCGACTTCCTGGATACGTTTGTATGTATCTTCCAGGTCAACACCATTTCGGAGATTACCCAAGTCCACAATGTAATACCTGCCATTACCTCTTTTGAGCGAATATAGTTTTTTGCGTATTTCATCAGCAGCTTTCGAAACACCATTTTCAGAACCAATCCCACGGTTATCCTGCAACCCGATCAATGCAATATCATGACCTTTTATATCGGGCAAGGATTCTTCAAAAATGTCTATGTTTTTATAGAATGAGCTAATAGAAGTAATACCATCAAAAACTTCGGTATTTACGGGAGAAAAAAATAGTTTGAGGTCCATAAATCCAATTTACCCTACAAGTAACAAAAACGGAATATAGAAATCAAATATTTGGACTACCGGGTTATCCTCCAAAATCATCAAACCGGATGTTATCTTGTGGTACACCTAAATCATCAAGCATTTTTAATACTGCAGCATTCATAAGTGGCGGGCCACAGAGATAGTACTCAATGTCTTCAGGTTCAGGATGATCTTTTAGATAATTATCATAAAGGGCCTGGTGAATAAACCCTGTATATCCATCATGTTCCCTATCCGAAAGATTTTTTCTTATTGACCAATTATCTTCAGGAAGTGGTTCCGATAATGCAATATTGAACTGAAAATTGGAAAAATCTTTTTCGATGTCGTGAAAATGGTCAAGATAAAATAACTCCTTACGTGATCGTCCCCCATACCAATATGACACCTTCCTGTCCGTTTTTTCGGTATGAAACAAGTGGAAAATATGTGATCGGAGTGGGGCCATTCCGGCACCCCCACCTACATAAACCATTTCTTTGTCAGTCGGGTTAATGAAAAATTCACCATAAGGCCCCGAAAGGGTCACCTTGTCTCCAGGTTTTCTTGAAAACACATAAGAGGAACATAAACCAGGATTTACATCCATAAATTTATTTGCTTTCCGGTCCCATGGGGGTGTGGCAATACGGATATCCAACATTACAATGTTACCTTCAGCAGGATGATTGGCCATTGAATAAGCCCTGTATATTGGTTCATCATTTTTCATCTGAAGGTTCCACATTCCGAAGTTATCCCAATCACTTTGAAATACGTCTTCGGGATGCCCTAGTTCTGGATGGGGGGTAATATCCATTCCCTTAAAATCCACGGTGATCTCCGGTACATCAATTTGAACATATCCTCCCGATTGAAAATCCAGTGTTTCACCTTCCGGAAGTTTAACTTTAAATTCTTTAATAAAAGTAGAAACGTTATAGTTTGAGACAACCTCGCATTCCATCTTTTTGATCCCAAATATTTCATCGGGAATCCTAATCTCCATGTCCTCTTTCACTTTTACCTGGCACGCGAGTCGTACATGTCCCTGTTGTTCTTTTCTATTGAGATGCCCTACCTCGGTTGGGAGCACATCACCACCTCCACTTTCAACAACGCACTTGCACATTGCACAAGTACCACCACCACCACATGCTGATGGAAGAAATATTTTTTGAGAAGACAAAGTATTGAGAAGTGTAGATCCCGCGGATGTGACAATAGGGCTCTCACTGTCACCATTTATAACGATGCTTACATCACCAGACTGAACAAGTTTTGACTGGGCAAAAAGCAAAATTACCACCAATGCTACGATAACTATTGTAAATGCAATTATTGAAATTGTAATGACTGTTCCCATAAGAAACCAGATTTTAAATCAGCTAAAATTTTCGATGACAAATATATTACTAATTGAGTAAAACGGCGAAATTGATACTAAAATATACATTCCCTTTTCGTATTTATATCAGGATAGTTTTAATTTTTTCCATGTACCTTTTTTAATACTATAAAGGATCGTACTTGGTAATGATTTAAACCAATATTTGTTAAGTTCAACTCCAAATGAAGGTTGCATATAGCAATTGATGGTGCACCCTTCGCAACCAGGTAGTCTCCCCTCAAATTTGATAACATTTTTTACTTCATTGGAATAGTACAGTGTTTCCAGGTTGTCAGAAATTTGGAATGATTTAGTTGCCAGGTGATAACAAGGAACGATAAGTTTATTTTCAGGACTTATAACAATGGTAGAGCTTCCCGCTTTGCAAACAGGGTTTTCAACGTGATTACCACCGTCTTTTCGCAACTGAATAAAAGCTTTATCAAGATGAATGTTTTTAAGTTTACCAAGTTTTAATAAATATTTCAATGTGGAAGGGGATAAAGGTACACCAGTATCAACCTCATTATACCCAAAAACAGGATTCAGGATTAAAATCAATTTATTTGGAAGTGCAATATTTTCATATACCGGTAGTATTTCATCTTTGTTTTCTTCAAAAACGGTAAAGAGTATGTCAGGTCGCTCACCAAGGGATATCGCAATTTTAATGGAATCAAGTACATGATCATAACAATTAACGCCACGGGAAAGATTGTGTTTTTCAGGATTATAATAGTCAAGCGAGAAATGCAGCATATCTACCAGGCCATGTAGTTTGTTGGCCCACTTGGGATACAGAAGACAGTTTGTAGTTAGTGTTGTAATAAAGCCCATTTTTTTAGCTTCCAATAGGAACAGATCGATTTCCCTATGCAGAAGAGGCTCACCTCCTGTAAAGTCGATGACCCGGACGCCCAATTTCTTTAACGCCAAAAGATTCCGTTTTACATTTCCGAGGGTCACATAATCAGAAGGTTTTTCCCAGATATCACAAAAACTGCAAGAGGCGTTGCACCGGTATGTAACATAATAATTGCATAAAACCGGACGGTTGATAAGGCGCATAAAGCGAATTTAGCTTATTACTTGGTATAATATATTGGATATAAGGAATTAAGCTGATTTTGTCATTCCTATTTCCTATTTGTATGGTACCTTTGCACACTGCAAATAAGAGGGAATTTAATAAAAACATATTATTATGAAAATGAAAGTGTATGGCTTAGGGGCAACTCTAATCATTGGACTATTATGGTTAGGCGGTTGCTATCCCAATGATAGTAAATTTACGGAAGATCTGGATGTTGTGGTGACAAGGTATGATGAGGATGAAAATTTCCAAAGATTTACCACATATTTTATCGTGGATACTATTGTTCAGCTGGGTGATCCAGAATCTAAAGATTATATTCCACTTGATCTTACAAGGGAAGATATGGATAAAGTTATCGGCCAGGTAAGAACCAACATGGAAGCGTATGGCTATACGGCAATCACTGATCCTAATTCACAGGTACCCGATGTGGGAATTTTTATTGAAGTAATTGCCCAGCTTAAAACTGTAGTTTACCTTTATCCCGGCTGGGGCTGGTGGGGAGGTTATCCCGGCTGGGGCCCAGGTTGGGGCGGATGGTATCCGCCTGCAGTTGGTGGATATACTTACCCGGTAGGAACTATACTTGTTAACTATGTTGATGTAAATGGTGAAATTGAAGAAGATGGTATGACATTTGTACCTACTCCATGGGTGGGAATCTTAAACGGCTTGTTGCAGCAAACAAGTGCCCAGGACACCCGTGTTGCCACCTCCATTGATCAGATGTTTAACCAGTCACAATATTTACAGTTGACTAAATAATCCAAAACAAGAATTTGAAATGAAAAAGATAAGTATCCTATTAATATTAGCTGCATTACCATTTGTGACTATGGCGCAGTTATCGATGTTTAATATAAACTACAGCATGTCTGTGCCACTTGGAGAGACTTCGGATTATATTGGCAAAACAAGTTTTAGGGGAGCTTCCTTTGAAGGAAGATCGTTTGTTCAGGACAATTTGAGTGTGGGAGGATACATTGGTTGGAATGTATTTAATGAAACCAAATATGATGCTGATTATAGTGGAAATGGCGTGGATGTTCATGGAACCCAGTTCCGCTATTTAAATATACTACCCCTCCAGGTAATAACTCACTATTATTTTGGGACTTTCGAAGGAGTAACTCCATACGCAGGAATTGGTGTGGGGGCAACCCATTCACTTCAACGTGTTGAAATTGGCTTTGTGGCTTTTGAAAATAACAATTGGCATTTAGGGCTATCTCCTGAGGTGGGTATTTATATACCTATAAATTATAATGTTGGATTCAACATTTCGGCGAGATATGACTATGCAGTTAAAAGCAATAACTCCTCATATTCAAACTTAACTTTCAATATAGGGTTCAGTTTCCTCGATTATTGATGGGTATAATATTACTGGAATAGCTTAAAAGTCCTGTCCTGGATAGCTATCGGGACTTTTTTTACCCAAATCTTTGAAGGCTCTGCTAAGCTAATGCAGATATTAGTTCTGCAGCATTTTAAGCAAGGTTGTCAATTTTGCTTTTAGCTGACGTCTGTCAACGATGAAATCAAGAAATCCATGGTCCTGGACAAATTCAGCGCTCTGGAATCCTTTTGGAAGGTCGATACCAATGGTTTCCCGGATTACCCTGGGCCCGGCAAATCCTATCAAAGCACCCGGTTCTGCTATATTGAAATCTCCTAGCATGGCATATGATGCAGTTACACCACCTGTTGTAGGATCTGTAAGAAGTGAAATATATGGTACCCTGGCTTCGGATAATAATGCGAGTTTGGCAGATGTCTTTGCCATTTGCATCAATGACAATCCTGCTTCCATCATCCTGGCACCCCCCGATTTAGAAATGATAAGGAGTGGCTGGGTATTTTCTCGCGAATAATCTATCGCCCGCGCTATTTTTTCTCCAACCACAGAGCCCATAGATCCGCCAATGAAACTAAAATCCATACAGCCAATTGTGATATCAATGCCATTCAATTTACCATAAGCTGTACGAATAGCATCCTTAAATTGTGATTTTTTTTGTCCTTCTTTGATTCTTTGAGGATAAGGTTTGCTGTCTTTAAATCCAAGTGGATCCGATGATTGCATATCCTCGTCCATTTCAGTAAACTCGTTGCTGTCAAAAAGTAGTTCAAAATACTCTCGTGATGTTATTCTAACATGATACCCATCCTCCGGACTCACATAGGCATTGTTTTTTAATTCGCGGGTGTGAATTATTTTTCCGGAAGGGGTTTTATACCACAATCCGTCTGGAGCTTCCATTTTTTGATCCGTGGGTGTCAGAATCCCCTTATCCTTTCTTTTAAACCAATCTAATGCCATATCGAGCAGCTATATTGTGGAATGTAAAGGTATTTATTTTTTTGATGAACCTGTTGTACCCTGGCAGGAAAAAAAATGGCCATCTCACTAAGATGGCCATTTTTTTTATGTTAATATTATTCTTTACTTTTTCTCCCTGATACGAGCAGCTTTACCCTGACGATTACGGAGATAGAATAATCTGGCCCTGCGTACAGAACCTCTGCGTATCACCTCTATTTTATCGATATTTGGTGATAACAATGGGAAAATCCTTTCAATACCAATACCGTTGGATACTTTTCGTACGGTAAATGTTTCACCATTGGAATTAGGATGCCTTCGCTGCAATACTGTTCCCTGGAATTGCTGAATACGTTCCTTGCTTCCTTCACGAATCTTTACGTGAACATTTACGGTATCACCTGCTTTAAAATCAGGGCGGCTGTTTCTCACATCGGTGTACTCAGCCTCAACTATATTCATTAACTCGCTCATTGTTCTTATTGTTTCTTCAGTTTCCGAAAACGGAATGCAAAATTAGTAAATTGTAAAACAAGATGAAAGAATTACTTAATAATCGCTTAAACAATTCAGGATTTATTATAAAACCCGGGTCTTCTTTTTTTAGTACGTTTTACAGCCTGCTCAAAACGCCATTCCTCTATTGCTTTTTCGTGTCCACTCAAAAGAACATCAGGGACCTTCAGGTTATTGAACTCGGCAGGCCTTGTGTAAACAGGAGGAGCCACCAGGTCATCCTGAAAAGAATCTGTTAGCGCCGAACTTTCATCGGACAATACACCTGGAATAAGTCGAACTACAGCATCTGTTAATACGGCTGCAGCTAATTCGCCCCCTGTTAATACATAATTTCCTATACTAATCTCTGAAGTAATATAATTTGCACGGATTCGTTCATCTACTCCTTTATAATGACCTGCAAGGAGTATGATATTCTTTTTTAACGAAAGGGAATTGGCGGTTTTTTGGTCAAGCAATTTGCCATCGGGGCTCATGTAAATAATCTCGTCATACTCCCGTTCCGTTTTCAAATATTCTATACAATTTGCTATAGGTTCGACCATCAATACCATTCCGGCCCCTCCACCGTATGCATAGTCATCAACTTGCCTGTGTTTTCCTTTCCCATAGTCCCGAAGGTCATGTACAATTATGTCCACAAGGCCCTTGGTCTTTGCTCGCTGGAGAATAGAGTCGTTAAAAGGACCCTGAAGTAAACCAGGTAAACACGTGATAATATCAAATCGCATAGTTTGAAGCTACAAATAAATTTCCAAAAGGCCCTCCGGAAGATTTACTATTATCTGATTCTTCTCCCTGTTTACCTCTTCGATAATATCATTATTTACAGGAACGAGAACTTCTTTCCCGTTGTGTATAATTGCCATAAAATCCTGACCGGGATAATTATAAAATTTTTCTACCACACCAATGTTTCCATGTTTTTTATCAACTACTTCAAAACCGGTTACTTCATGGAAATAAAAATTGTTACCCTCTAACGAGGGGAGTAAATCCAATGGTAGATGAAGGGTGCAGCTTTTTAACTCTTGAGCTTGCTCTATCGAATCAATAGTTTTAAACCTGATTGTTGCCCTGTCACCATTCAATCGGATATTTTCAATAAAAAAAGGAACCAGATTGCCGTGAAAGTTCACGAAAACTGATTCCATTTCTTTATATGATGCAGGAAAATCGCTGTCAATAAAAATATCGACCTCTCCTTGTAAACCGTGCGGTTTTATGACATACCCCAGTTGGAAGCAATCATCCTGATTCACGGGTTAAGGGTTTATTATTCCTCTTTTTTCTCTTCCTCAGCCTTGGGTTCTTCTTCGGTAGCTTCCGCGGCAGGTTCCTCTTTTGCTTCTTCAGCCTTAGGTTCTTCTGCAGCTTCTGCGGCAGGCTCCTCTTTTGCTTCTTCAGCTTTCGGCTCTTCTGCAGCTTCCGCATCAGGCTCCTCTTTTGCTTCTTCAGCCTTGGGTTCTTCTTCTGTAGCTTCCACATCGGGCTCCTCTTTTGCTTCCTTAGCCTTAGGTTCTTCTGCAACTTCCGCGGAAGGTTCCTCTTTTGCTTCTTCGGTTTTAGGTTCCTCTGTAGCTTTCGAAACAGGTTCCTCAGCGGCTTCTTCTTTAGCTGCTACTTCTTCAGTTGTTTCTGCCTTTGGTCCTTCAACCGCCCCTTCATCACCTGTTTTTTCTTCTGTTGCAGCAGGTGTACCACCTTCTGCTTCGGCAACTGCTGATTCCGCTTGTTTAGCGGCAGCTATTGCAGCCTCTTCAAGGACTTTTTGTTTTTTAATAATTGCATCAGTGCGGGCTTCTTTTACTTTGGTTTCTGCTTCTTTAAGTTTTTTGCTAGCATCAGCACTGCTTTTAGCCAATCCATCAAGTTTAGTTTGAATTTGCATTCTTTTTTCCTCCAGCCACTTTGCAAGTTTTTTGTCTGCGTCGGACTGGGTAATTGCACCCTTTTCAACACCCACCTGCAAATGCTTCCGATACATTACTCCTTTATAGGAAAGTATCGCCCTCGCTGTGTCAGTTGGTTGTGCACCCTTCATAATCCAGTCAAATGCATGATCTTCATTGATATTGATCGTTGCAGGATCTGTATTTGGATTGTATGTTCCTAATTTTTCAATAAAGCGACCATCCCGTGGTGCCCTGGCGTCTGCTACGACCACGTCGTATATTGCCAGCTTTTTGCGTCCCCGACGCGCTAATCTAATTTTTACTGCCATTT
>CAZONK010000003.1:41225-51732 GCA_964581095.1 uncultured Roseivirgaceae bacterium | reverse complement strand
TATTTACATCCATAAATGAATCATTAATACCATTTGGTCTCCTGAATAGTTACAATTATTTTAACAAAAATTTTTATTCATTAAATTATGACGAAGTACAACCAATTTAACAACTATATCAAAGTTGGTATTTTAAGCCTGTTTTTTTTACACATTACGGACCAAATACTCGGGCAGGCAATTATCAATTCAATCAGGGACAAGCAGGTATTAACCGTTGGACTTACCGGCCGTCAACCACCATTTTCCCTGGAAGCAAAAGACGGTTCACTGATTGGTTTTGAAGTTGACCTGGCAACTAAACTCGCTGAAGCAATGGGGGTCCGTCTTAAAATCGTTCCCATGCCATTTCCGGACCTACTTCCCTCCCTTGCAGACTCGAAAGTTAACATGGTAATGTCTGGTCTTACTATGAGTACAGCACGTAATATGAATTTTGCATTTGTTGGACCCTATATATCAACGGGAAAATCACTTTTAACGAAATCGGAAAGATACGCCTCAATTGATAGTTATGAGGAACTTAATATGAGAAAAGTAAAAATAGTGGCCCTGAAAGGTTCAACAAGTGAAAGATTTGTTATGCAGAACATTCCTGATGCCCTGCTTGAAGTAGTTGATGGGTATGAAGAGGCAATTGAGAGGATACGAAATGATGATGCAGATGTTATGATTGCTGATTATGCACAATGCGTATATGCAACATTGAAATATTCAGGTGATAATTTTCTTGTGCTTGGCTACACGTTTACCAATGAAAGAATTGGAATGGCTTTGCCCCCGGGCGATGTTTTACCAATCAATTTGGTCCACAATTTTTTGGGGGAATTACGCGAAAGTGGTGAACTTGGAGCCCTGGAAGAAAAATGGTTCCGCTCCGGATCCTGGTTGCTTCAGGCAAAATAACCGGCACAATTTGAATAGAACGATATCACAATGACTGAACAGCTCTCAGAAAAAGAAGAAAGAGAAGTAATGCCCGGATTCAGGGGCAGGTTTATACATTCTGAAACAATGACATTTGCCTTTTGGGATATTGACAAAGACAGTGTACTACCCGAACATCAACACCCACACGAGCAGGTAGCCATTGTACAATCAGGCGCTTTCGAATTAACAATAGACGGCATTACAGGAGTTTATGAAAATAGCAAAATTGCCGTTATACCATCCGGGGCAGTTCATTCGGGGAGAGCATTAACTGATTGTAAAATTCTGGATGTGTTTTCGCCCCCGCGTGAGGATTTTATGTAGAAATTCTCCATTTTCAGAATTCATAGTTATGACGAATTAATCTAATTCCCTGCATTAGGTGTTTTATCAATTTAAATATAATTTTGGCACCTTGATTTTTAGCAAGGCACACAAATAGTAAATGAACTGCAAATGCTTATAGCAGGATATAAACCCGGTATAAAAAAAGTAATTATATTTCTTGTATTTATCGGGTTATTGGCCACCCCATCCTTTCTTAAAAGAGGAAGTCATTCAACATTGAGTGAAGGCCTGCCTGGATTTAATTTCAACGAAGTACGTGCAGAAACGGGTATTCGTTTTGTACATAAATCACCTGTTCTTGATAATAAAATTGCAAATATTATGCCCCAGATAGCATCTGTTGGTGCTGCTGTTTCCATTTGTGATTATAATCGCGACGGGTGGAATGATATCTATTTTACAAGCAGCAGATATGGAGCTTATAATGCGCTTTACCGTAACAATGGTGATGGTACATTTACTGATGTTGCCGACAGTTTGGGTATCGGTAAAATTAATGTGAAAGGTACCGGTGTTTCAATGGGTAGTATTTGGGGTGATATAGATAATGATGGATTTGACGACTTATTTGTCTATAAATGGGGCAAACCAATGTTATTTAGAAATCAAGCAGGTAATTCTTTTGAAAATATTACCGGGTCAAGTGGATTGCCTGAATGGATCAACGCTAATACTGCAATCTGGATGGATATTGACAATGACGGATACCTGGATCTTTTTATTGGCGGATATTATAATGAAAACCTTGATCTCTGGAACCTCAACACAACGCGTATTATGCCTGAAAGCTATGAATATGCAAACAATGGAGGACGCAATTATATGTTAAAAAATATGCAAAACGGCACTTTCATGGATGTGACAATTGCCTATGGTATGGAGGAAACAAAATGGACACTCGCTGCCGGATCTGCTGATATTAATATGGATGGATTCGTGGACCTCATCCTTGCCAATGATTACAGTACCGACGAGTTTTATCTGAATATCAAAGGTAAACGGTTTATAAAAGTTGGAAAAAAAATCGGTATTGGGTTTAACCCCAAAAGTGGTATGAATGTGTCGTTTGGTGACATTGATAACCTTGGTGATCCCGGTCTGTATATTACCAATATCACTGAAGAAGGTGTTTTGTTACAAGGAAACAATTTTTGGCAGCTGCAAATGTCCGGGGGTGAAATGGTTTATAAAAATATTGCAGGCAAATTAAACATTGAATTAGGAGGCTGGAGTTATGGAGCCCAATTTGGTGATTTCAATAATGACGGGTTTCAGGACTTGTATGTGGCTAATGGTTTCATTTCCGCTGAAAAAGGTTCCTCCTATTGGTATGAATACTCAAAAGTGAGTGGTGGTAATAACGCCATCATTTCTGATGCAGTAAATTGGCCTGACATGAAAGGTAGAAGTCAATCCGGATATCAGCAGAATAAAATTTGGATCAATGGTGGCAATAACAAATTCAGGGAAGTGTCTTCCATCGTGAGTGATACCCTCACCCGGGATAGTCGTGCGGTAGCTCTTGCAGATCTCTGGAACCGGGGTGTATTGGATGTAGTGGTTGCGAATCAAAATGCAGCGCCCTTTATTCTGAAAAATGACATTGAAGTACTTCAACACTGGATTGATTTCGAATTAACAGGCAAAAGGAGTAATCGAAATGCTTATGGCTCAGTTGTTACGCTCTATTGGGGTGATTATACCCAGACACAATTTGTTACGGGTGGCATTGGTTTTAGTAGTCAGAATCAACACCGAATTCATTTTGGCCTGGGTGACCATAACCATGTTGACAAAGTTGAAATTATGTGGCCAACAGGAACAACACAGGTGATTAATTCTCCAAAAGTTGATACCCTCCATACAATTGAGGAAGAAACAGACGGATTATAAGTAAGTAAAAAACTGCCATGAATTCAAATCCATCTTCATCAAATTCAGTAAAAAAAACATATTCCATCTCAAGCTGGACGGATAGGAATTTTAAATATGCTCCCCAGCTATTTATCACCATAATACTGATAGGGGGCCATTTTAGTTATGGAATTCTTAATAGCTACTGGACGATTGTTGCAGCAATAGTTTCAGCAATGATAACCGAACAGTTACTGAGCAGGTTCATTTTTGGTAAATGGAAAAATCTGCAAAGCGCCTATATATCAGGTATAAGTGTTGGCATTTTAATTCGTTCAACAATGATCTGGCCCTATGCGGTTATATCGGCAATATCTATAATGAGTAAATATATATTTCGATACAAAGGCAGCCATATTTTTAACCCTTCCAATTTTGGAGTTTCATGGATGCTCTTTACAGCATCATGGAGTGTTGCAGGATTAAGTGTTCAATGGGGAAATGACTTGTTGTCAATGGCAATAATCTGGGTCCTGGGACTTGTAATTGTCTGGAGGGCTAAAAGGTTGCATATTACCCTCACCTATGTGGCAGGATTTATTCTATTTGCATACCTGCGAAGTATTCTTTTGGATACTCCATTTTATTCTGAGCTGGCCCCGCTAACCGGCCCCATGTACCAGCTTTTCATATTTTTTATGATTACTGATCCTCCGACAAATGTAAAAAATAAAAAGGCCCAGGTATTGGTCGTATTTCTGGTGGCCCTGGTTGAATTTGGCTTCCGAATGAATAGCTTTATTTATGCTCCTTTTTATGCCCTTTTTCTTGTGGGCCCTATTGCTAAATTGATCGATTTAAGATGGTTTTCAGGAAAAAATAAATTTTCCGTTCAATAGAAATATTTCAAGGGTGCGCACATCAATAACCTAAGCCAAAAAAAAATGCTTTTCCTAAAACCGGGAAAAGCACTAAATTTTTTAATACAGAAAAAGCAAGTCTTATTGGTCTTCGTCCCAATAACCCAGGGCAACCAACCTCTTGGAAATTTCATCTGCTTTATCCTTCATTTTAAGACGTACGTACAATCCATTTAATGATTCCATTATTGCCTGATCATCGGGTTGAACTTTATCGGCACTCTCAAGGATAGGAAGTGCCTTTTTATAGTATTCATCAGCTTTATCTTCAATTGCTTTTCCTTTTGAACGATACGTATCCATGTCCATATCCATCGCTTCTTTTCGTATTTCTTTAGCCTTTTGTGTATAGGTAAACGCAAGGTTAATGTACGAATCAATGTATTCCGGATCGGCTTCAATAGACTTTGTATATGCATCCACTGATTTATCAATCGCATTTATTTCACCATATAAATACCCTAAGTTATACCATAGATTAGCGTTTTCAGGTTCTACTTCCAATGCCTTTTCTATTGCTTGCCTTGCCTCATCTGTACGATCTGATTTAATATATAATGCAATTTGAGTTTTATCGAATTGCTGATCATCAGGGTATCGTTCCATTGCCCGTCCTACTACAACAATGGCCTCATCAAGATCGTCCTTATATTGCTCGAGAATTACCAGCGTTTGATTGTAAACCAGTTTAGGGCAGTCATCAAGCTCCATCACTGCATAATACATTTCCAATGCTTTGTCATATTCATCAGCTGCTTCAGCGCAATAGCCGGCATACATATATCCTACAGTATCTTTGGGGTGCATTGCAGTTAAGGTCCTAAAATTAACATAGGCATCCATAAAAGCTTCATCCTGATATTGAGCGGCACCTTTGTTAAATACACTACTATACAATTGATCCTCCTGGATTTCAGTTAATGTATAGTAATTACTACCTTCCTTTTCAAGTTCCTTCACTTTATTAAATGACTCAATTGCCTTGTTTGCAGCATCCGGATCAAGGGCTTGAATTTCAGGATCTTCTGATGAAAAAATGTTATTGTACACAAGTCCCCGGACATACCATGTACGGCCTTTTTCCATTGTTTTTTCATGTACTATTGCCTGGTCGATTAACTCTCTAGCCTCCGCAAGCTTTCCATTGGTAATATCCGCATTTGCCTTGTTTACTGCAGAATTCTGGGCAAAAGAACCTGCCGAAATAATCGTAAGTAATCCAATAATCATTAACTTTCTCATATCCTGATTTTCTTAATAAAGTGCAAAAATATCAAATACATTAATTAATTCGAAATAGTACTATTCTTTTTCATGTTCAGGGGAACCATTCCCCTCCTTATCATCACCGGAATCATCAGGACCCTCGTTTGTTGCTTCTTCCTGTTCACTAGTTGAAACATCATTATTTTCATCCATCGGGTCCTCTTCAATTTGTTCGATGTTTTCTACAGATGAAATTTCATCATCATCACTAAGCTTGATTAACCTAACACCCTGAGTTGCACGTCCCATAACACGAATTTTGTGCATGTCCATTCGTATCGTTATTCCTGATTTATTAATAATCATCAGGTTATCAGTATCAACTACCTCTTTAATTGCAACTAGTTCGCCTGTTTTCTCAGTTATACTCATTGCTTTAACTCCTTTTCCACCTCTGCGGGTAATCCGGTATTGATCAACAAGGCTACGCTTTCCATATCCTTTCTCTGACACAACCAGCAGCGTGGCATCTTCCCTTGAAACACATACCATGCCAATAACACGCTCTTTCCCTTTATCAAGTCGAATACCCCGGACACCGGCAGCTGTCCTTCCCATTGGCCGAACCTGAGATTCATGGAAATGAATTGCCCTCCCACTGTTGACGGCTATGATTATGTGATTGTCGCCATTGGTATGTTTCACACGCAGTAAACGGTCACCTTCGTTTATTGTTATGGCATTTATTCCATTTTGTCTTGGACGTGAATAAGCCTCGAGGCTAGTCTTTTTGACTGTACCATTAACAGTACACATCACCAGGTAGTTATTATTGATATAATCCTCGTCGTCAAGGGATTTTACATTTATTACAGCCCTTACATTGTCATCGGATTCTATATTTATGAGGTTTTGGATTGGACGTCCTTTTGTAGCCTTTCCCCCCTCTGGTAATGCCCAAACTTTCTTCCAGAAGACTTTACCTTTTTCGGTAAAGATCAAAAGATAATTGTGAGTGGTTGCTATAAAAAGATGTTCAGTAAAGTCATCTTCTTTGGTAATGGCCCCACGCGACCCTACTCCTCCTCTGCCCTGTGTCCTGTATTCGACAAGTGCAGTTCTTTTTATATATCCCTGGTGAGAAATGGTAATGACCATCTCTTCATCGGGTATCATATCTTCTACAGAAAAATCTTCAGCAGAGTGCTCAATATCAGTCCTTCGCTCATCTCCGTACCGCTCATTGATTTCATCCAGCTCTTCCTTAATAATATCCATCCGTCTGGCTTCATTTGCCAGAATGTCTTTAAGGTCGGTAATAAGTATTTGAATTTCGTCATACTCTTTCTGGATTTTTTCGCGCTCCATACCCGTAAGGCGTTGCAATCGCATTTCCAGAATAGCTTTAGCCTGGATATCACTTAACTTAAACTTTTTAATGAGGCCCTGCTTGGCAATTTCAGGATCCCGAGAGTTTCTAATTAGTGTTATTATTTCATCCAGGTTATCAAGCGCAATCAGATACCCCTTCAGGATATGCGCTCGTTTTTCTGCCTCTTTTAAATCATACTCCGTTCTGCGGATAACCACTTCGTGACGATGATCAACGAAGTGCCTTACCATATCATAAAGGTTAAGTGTATGGGGCCTGCCTTTTACAAGCGCCACATTATTTACACCAAAAGAAGATTGAAGCTGAGTATATTTAAATAAGTTATTAAGTACTATGTTTGGAATAGCATCTTTACGCAAATCAAAAACTATTCGCATTCCATCCCTGTCGGATTCATCCCGTATGTCAGTTATCCCTTCAATTCGTTTCTCATTCACAAGGGCCGCCGCTTTTTCAATGAGTGAGGCTTTGTTTACCTGGTAGGGAATTTCCGTTACTATAATCTGTTCCTTTCCTGATTTAGTAGTATCAAAAAAGGACTTACCACGTATGATTACCCTGCCACGACCCGTTTCAAATGCTAATTTTACTCCCGAATAACCGTAAATGGTTCCACCGGTTGGGAAATCAGGAGCCGTTACATGCTCCATCAACTCGGCAATGGTGATATCATTATTTTCAATATAGGCTTTAATACCACCTACTACCTCGGTAAGGTTATGTGGTGCCATATTTGTAGCCATACCAACAGCAATACCTGAAGCTCCGTTTAGCAAGAGATTAGGTATTTTGGAAGGCAAAACTGTAGGTTCCGATGTAGAATCATCATAGTTAGGCTGAAAATCAACAGTTTCCTTTTTTATATCAGCCAACAACTCTTCAGCAATTCGCTTCAGCCTTGCTTCTGTATAACGCATGGCAGCAGGTGAATCACCGTCAACGGAACCAAAGTTTCCCTGACCGTCAACCAGAGGATAGCGTAGAGACCAATTCTGGGCCATCCGTACCATCGAATCATATACTGCCGTATCACCATGTGGATGATACTTGCCCAGTACATCCCCGACGATACGGGCACACTTTTTATAAGACTTGTTGTAGTTGACACCAAGCTCATCCATGCCAAACAAAATTCTTCTATGAACAGGCTTTAAGCCATCCCTGGCATCGGGTAAAGCCCTGGAAATAATTACCGACATTGCATAATCAATGTAGGCCCCACGCATTTCCTCTTCAATGTTTATGGGAATTATCCCCTCCCTCTTTGGAGCAGGATTTTTGTGCTGATCATCAGCCATAAATTTTTATAACTTTTCTTAAAAAATTGACCTTGCAAGATACCATTTTTTGCTGCCACTTTCACCATAATAAATGCCAGAATTATTAAGAAATAGAGGGAGTAGAAATTTAAATATTTTACTTCCGTTTATTTTTTAAAAGAGAGGGATAATTTTGCCCGTATTTAGGGTTTTGCCATTTCCAGATCGGAAAAACTTTTGACCGGTATTCTTTGTCACCATGCACATGATTTATTTGGATTTTGCAACCGGAAACGGGACATTTATTGAGTACAGGCAATCGAATGGTTGCCCCGAATTTTAAAAATATGGAAGGTTGCCGATGACTTATCGTTAGTCCCGTTTCGGGGATATCAAGTGTATAAGATTTCCATTCAACAGATGGTCGGACAAATAGTTTGAAATACTCTGACAATGACCTTTCTATTGTGTAACCGATGTTGATATAGATCCCACTTGACAACAGGCTTTTATTGAAGTTTTTGCCCCTGTTAATTCTGCCGAATTCTATATCTGCCAGCATTTTATATTTCCATGATTCATAAGTAGTTATTCCTATAAAACCAAAGTATCGCTTAAAGGTAGCTGTTGAAAAGTTAGTACGAAATTTTCTTAAAGTATCCCCCAAAGCAGTAGGTCTGAAAGCAGACATTTTCTGAAATTCCATGGTAAATCCACCTCCTATCCTGTATCGGTCAAAATCAATAGAAGCCTGAATTGTTATAGGAACACTGTGAGCTGTACTTTTGTAACCAATGTTGATTGAGTCATACCCAAATAAGATATCATCGGGAAATACCGGAATCCCGTCTGTTATAATTGGCGTTTGCAATGAATCAACAGGGATAATAAGTCCACCAATTCCTTGTGGGTTATTTACCCAATCAGAATAGATAACAGGTAGTATGTTACGGTTTGCAAAAGCCTCGTCGATAATAAACACACTATTTCCACCGGCAGGTTGATAGATACCAAATCCCTTTAAGTCATGACTGTAGAATGTTGCACCATACCCGGTTGATACACCCAGTGTTATTTTCGACAGAAGGGAGCGAAATGACAGGGTAAACGATCCACCCCTATCCTTTTGCTTCTCTGGTTTTACACTTTCGACACCGGTGGAATCTGATTGCGCAAGACCAACATTAGCCGGGCCAACTAAAAAAAGTGAAAATATGAGTATTACAAGCCTTTTCAATGGATAAAAAAATAAAAACAGTGCTGTTTGTTCACTAACCTATTTTACTGTGTAGGTAGAACAGAAATGACGAAATATTGGAACACTATCCAGGTTTAAGGATTTTCCTATCTCAAGCACCCTCGTATATTCAGTTTTTCCAATACTTCTTCGTTCAACTTCAATAATCTCGTCGTCTTCTTTGCAAAAGAATGATGCCATAAACCGGACAAATCCATAAGGAGCTTTTAATAACTCCTTGCGAAAAGTATTGGGCGTCAAATGCTCATCAGCAACTTCCTGATGTCTCAATACATCCATATCAAGGCCTATTTCCATTAATTCAGACAGTAATGAATAGAATTTGTCTTTCCAGTTATCATAGTCTTTTATTAAAAAACCCATGGCATTTACCACCGGGTCCTTTTTCATAAAATAACCTCCAAATGATAACTTTCTGGCTTTTTTATTTAGCGCCAATTCTTCAAAAAGGCTTACGCTATCATTTGCCAGGGCAATTCCTACAGCTGGCGTGAGTAGAACCAATGATAAAAAATCATGATCACTTATTTCCATAAATTGTGCCTCATGCTCGATAAAGTCCTTTTTCAGATTTATAACGGCACTTTCAATGCCTTTATTTTCAAGCATGATAATTACTTCATTCTCTGTAAACATGGTATTTTTTAATTTCCTTAGCTTAAATATAACAAAATACAGGTAAAGCGGGATTTATTATGCTCCATATGATTTTAATCAAAAAAAACCCGGTTACAATGTAACCGGGTTCTAAATTCTTAATATCGGATTAGTCTAAGCTTCCTGATTTTTCAAAGAGGCTGCTATTGCATCGTAACGGGCTTTTAATTCTTCGTTTTCTTTCAACTGAGACTTTATTTCTTTATACGTTTTCCCGTTGTTCCCAACCATTTTAATTGCAAGTTCTGTATTAACTGTCTTGATTGAGGTAATTCGAGTCTCCTTAAAATTATTTGTTTGCTCCAAAAACTTCACTTCCCATTCTTTTGCGTCAATTGCAGCAAGTTTTGTTTCATCTCCTTTCGTAGCAGAAAGTTCCTTGTAACGTTGACCTGTCATACCATCCTGATTCTTGATCATTTGATTAATTTCTTTGCTGATATCCTTCTTCATAATCGTGATCACTTCCTGCATCATCGCATAGCGATAAAGTGACTCATCAGATATTTCTTCTTCCTGAGCAAATGAGGCTGTTGAAGCCACGAACATCAAAACAATTACGACTGCATTTTTAAATACTTTGAACATAATGAATAACAATTTTAAATTTCAAATTTTAGTTAAGCCTGCAAAAGAAAGGTATTTGCAGGTAATTCCAAACCTATAAACAACCTAATTGTGA
>CAZONK010000003.1:0-41215 GCA_964581095.1 uncultured Roseivirgaceae bacterium | reverse complement strand
GACAGGAAACCCACTTTTCAACAAAAAAAATGCTTATCGACCAGCAGGAGCATTAATTAAATCGATAGGCAAGTTTCACATTAAAAAAACGGTTAGACAATGTATTTGGAATAGCGATGTACTGTCCTGAAACATCTTGTATCCAGGTATATGAAATAGTATTTTGAGAACCTAATAAATTAAGAATTTCAAAGGTTAACCAAATGCTTTTTTCCCATGATTTATTGATCAGGAATATTTTACTAAAACCAATATCTACACGTGAATAGGATGTACCATTAAAAGCACTTCTGTTTTCGAGGCTGTTAGGAGGCCCGAAAGGTAAACCTGACCCATAGACAAGACTTAAATTAACCCGGATAGTAGGATTACCCGGTAGATGGTCCTCGAAAAAGGAAGAAAATGTTACATGTTGATCAGTAGGTCGTCTTACATAGTCATATTCACCGTTTGTCAGCTTTTCTTTTGTCGATAAAAAACTCAGACTGAACCAGCTTTCAGCCCCGGGAATAAATTCACCGCTGATTCGGGTGTCGAAGCCTGTGGCAAAGGCTGTTGCTATATTATCGCCATAATACCGGACACGTACATTTTCAACACTGTATGGAATAATGTCCCACATATGCTTGTAGTAGCCTTCTGCAATCCATGAAAAAGATCGCTCCCACATTTGAAAGTTCTTATCAAGGCCAAGAATTATATGTAGAGATTGCTGTGCTTTTACATTTTTGTTCAGATTACCTGAAAAGTCCCTCATTTCCCTGTAAAAAGGATGTTGCTGATACAGCCCTGCAGAAACTCTGAGTTTAAGTTCCCTTGCCCAGGGAGCGGTATATATATATTGGGCCCTTGGGCTTATCAACCACTGATCACTTAAGTCCCGGTAAGAAAACCGAAATCCATAAATGAAAAGGCCCTGCTCCCCCACTTCAGCATCATGTTGCGCAAATCCACCAATAATATTTGCACTGGATTCATTAGAAGCCCCAATTTTATCAGTAATAGAAACGAAATCAGCAGAATCTACAAATCGATATTCTTCCAGATAATCATCAAAGTCCTGGTGAGCGTAATCAAGGCCAAAAGATATAAATCCTGAATACATTGACAATTCCCCAACCAGTTCGGCATTTAGCAAATTCGTTTCAAGTGTGTTTCTCGCATGGAAATAGTTTGTACCCAGGCCTCTGATACTTATACACTCATTAAAACTTGAAGATCCCGGGTTTTTATCCACATCGCAAAGTCGATATCCACCTTCAAGGTCGCTGTATTCTTTTTCATATGACTTCACCCCAGATAATACACTTCTTAATACGAACTTATCACTGATACGTGTTGAAAATCGTATCCCGGTTTGCCAGGTATCGTAGTCAAGATTCTCACTACCATCGAATGCTACTAAAAATCTGAGCGCATTATTAAACGTTCCGAATTCTGTTTCACGGGTGCTTGGTTCAACAAGGTACCTGTTTCTGGCATAACCAAAAAGGATCCCAATCTGGGTTTTATCAGGTTCATCTTTTCCAATATTGAAGTGTGTGTAGGCCTGAACATCCGTGAATTTTGGAAAGTAGTTTCCCTCTACATCAAATGTATTGAAGAGGTATCTTGCCTGCTTGTGTCGTGCACCAACTAAATACTGGATACGTCCTGAATTTGAGGCACCTTCAAGATGTGCTGATCCACCAAGAAGTCCTACGGCAATTGATCCTGCGAAATCTTTTGGTTTTTTGTATTCAACATCAAGGACTGATGAAAGTTTGTTTCCAAAAACGGGTTGCCAGCCTCCTGCCTGAAATGAGGCGCTACGCACCAGGTCGGGGTTAATAAAGCTCAATCCTTCCTGGCGTCCTGCACGAACAATAAAAGGTCTGTATATCTCCATTCCATTTACATAAATGAGATTTTCGTCATAATTCCCTCCCCTTACACTATATGCGGATGATAGTTCACTATTCGTTACAACACCTGGCATAGTGGCCAGGATCCGATTAAAATCACCAAAAGCAGAGGGAATCACATATGCAGATTTTGGATTAATGGGTATCACCCCCGTTTGTTTACGAAATTTATCTGAGGATACTTCAACCTGGTCAAGTATCCGGGTGGAAGGTGTCATTTTTACATCCAGTATTCTTATCTCTTCGGGTTGTAGAATAAAATCAAATTTAAGTGTATCGTAACCAACATAACTAAATATTAATTTCCATTCAACTCCAGGGTCCAGGCTGATGCGATAGCTTCCTTCTGTAGTAGTAGTAGTTCCCTTGTTTCGGGTGGTAGTATAAATATTCGCGCCGTGAAGAGGTTTTCCATTGTCAGTAACTTTTCCACTGATGGTTGCTTTCTGGGCAAAGGACAGGCTCAGGGAAAAATGTACAATTACAATGAATAGGATTGATATGCGCTTGTTAAGATGCATTTCTGACGATGTTCTGACACTTTAAACGCATTTTACACCAAAATAATATGTTTTGAATCGCATAATCCATATTTGAATTGGAAATTGGAAATTCAAATTTCTTTAATCCAAAACAGTGCTTTAGATTTTTATGGCCTTTAATTTGGAAATCGTATCCGCAGGTGACTCAGCTTTGAAAACAAAATTTCCGGCCACTAGTATATCCGCCCCCGCTTTAAGTAACGACCCTGCATTTTTGGTATTTACACCACCATCTATTTCAATCAAAGTGTCAGAACCTGATTCATTAATGAGCTTTTTTAACCTTCTAACTTTTTGATATGTATTTTCAATAAATTTCTGACCTCCAAATCCGGGATTTACTGACATTACGCATACAATATCAATATCACTGATAACATTCCTCAAAAACTTTACGGGAGTGTGTGGATTAAGTGCTACACCGGCCTTGACACCAAGATCCTTTAGTTGCTGTATATTACGGTGAAGATGCGGGCATGTTTCAAAATGAACGCTGATGCTGTCTGCTCCGGCATTTTTAAATGCCTCCACGTAATTTTCAGGTTTTTCAATCATCAAATGGACATCCAACGGTTTTGACGCGTGGCGGTGAATTGCTTTACACACTGGAATTCCAAAAGAAATGTTCGGAACAAAACTGCCATCCATTACATCAATATGTATCCAGTCTGCATCGCTGGCATTGAGCATTTCTACTTCATTTTGAATATTGGCAAAGTCGGCGGCAAGTATTGATGGTGCAATTATTGGTTTCTTCATTGAACTGGTTTTGCGTTACAACAAATATAATCAAGCTGTCTGCACATTTGGGAATTTTTGATTCCTGATATCTTAATATTTTTCAATCCTACAATTTCACAACACGAATTTTATCGATCTCGGTGCCGGTATCAAGATTGATAATATAAACACCCGCCCTCAATGTCTCCAGACTAATGACTTGTGTGAGATTTTCCCAGTTAAAAGAAATAGTCGTATCCAGATGTAGATTACCTGCAGTATCGTAAATTTTGAGATTAATATTCTCGGCATCATCTGGATGATTTGCGCGGATTACAAGTAACCCATCGTCAATGGGATTTGGATAAAGCGTAAAATTCTGACTTTTCTCAGCGAATTCAAGGATATTTTTAAATGATGCATAATGTGGCAACCCATATCCTGTAAGGGAATCCGGTGTTGCTGCTTTACTTGCTGATCGAGTCAGAAAAAATCTAATTTCATCAGCAGTAAGTTCAGGATATGCCTGCCATGTGCCTGAAACCAGGCCAACAACCATTGGTGATGAGAATGAAGTTCCACTGCCACCAACAATATCACCGTTGGAAGCAATCACACTTACACCAGTTCCCGGTCCAATCAAATCCGGCTTTATCCTTCCATCCGAAGATGGGCCTACAGAGCTTGATCTGGAAAGATTTCCCTGCAGGTCAACATTCCCAATCCCAAGCACATTCAAACCATCAGATGGAGCCGTAAGGTGCTTCCATGAATTGTTCCCCTCATTACCCGCTGAAACAACAACGATCATCCCCAAAGATGATGCAATTCCAGCAGCGATGCTTATTACGGCAGTTTCACCATTCATATCCTCGTAAGAATAATTCATATCCGGATCTTCAAATAGGTTGTACCCAAGGGATGTATTAATAACATCAACACCCGCACTATCGGCAAATTCGGTTGCAAACACCCAGTTATACTCTTCCACTCGGTATTCACACACAGCACAATCTTCCTCTGTTACAAATAAATAGAAATCCGAGTTATAACTTCCTCCTTCAAATACACCGGGGTCATATGCACCAATCAGTGAAAATACTTTTGTTCCATGATCTGTGTATTTATAAACATCGGATCCATTTGACACATAATCATAAACATATTTGACTTTGTCATTATTGAAAAGATGAGCAAATTGAGCCACTTCATTTGCCCCGGAGAATCCACCGTCCATAATAGCAATGCTCATTCCCTCGCCTGCAAACCCTGCTGCGTGCATCTGGTCAATACCCAGCATTTTATTTTGTGTCTCAGTAGCAAATCCATTTACCCTTTTATTACTTCGGCGATGATTGTTGAATTTTGAAAAAACATTTACCCGTGAATTACCTTTTGGGATTGGATCGGGAGCAACAAATTCTACATTGCTTACAAACTCCAACTGCCTAATGGCTTCAACCTGACCGGCATCTGTCGTAATCAATATACAATTGAACCATTTAGACGTGTATAAAGGTGTTATATTTTGCCCCGATTCCATCAACTTTTCAATGTAGGATGGGTTGACCGGGAAGTCACGCTCTGTAATATCAATTTTTTGTTTCGTTCTGCGATCAATGGCCCTTGTTGAAAGATAGGCTTCAGGACTGGTTATTGAGTAAGGCGAATCAGTTTTGTCAGAAAAATGGACAACGTATCTGTTTACCTGCGAAAATCCAGGAATTGATAAAGCAAGAAATAACACAAAGAATACCCATTGCAACACTTTCATCTCCCTATTCTCTACCATATGCCATCAGCTTTTGGTGGTACTGTCTGCCCTCTTCAATAATTTTATTTCCAAAACAATCATTGTCAGTGCAGAATTTAAGACGTGAATCAACTTTTTCAATCAATCCCACGTCTTGGGCAAATACTTCAATCCGATAGTCAAATGAAATCAAAGAATCAGGTTTATCTTCTTGTACCACTTTCACAGAATTAGCAAAAGTAATATCTCCAATAGTATAATTTACATTCACATCATTAATTTCAAACATATCGGTACTCTTTGCAGACAAACCATTGGCGTCCCACATAATACCGTTTGCAACAGGGAAAACAATTGGAATTACCAGATTCCCACTTTTATTTAAAACTGCATGATATTCTGTCAGATAGGTTGACCAGATTGAATCAGTTGTAAAGGTCGCTTCGCCTTCAGGTTTTATTTCCCTGACCAACACGTAACTTGTGTTTCCGGCATCATCCTGAAAGGTACCTGAAATGGTTTCCTTCAGTTGATATAAAAGAGTATCGCTACCAAATAAATTATAATTAATTTCCCTTACATCGAAAATTGAAAACTGTCCAACATTCAGGGGATAATAAGAATATCCCAGGGAATTAAAATCTGGATCGATTGTATTCGAATCGCAGCTCCATAGTACTAATACTCCGGTAAGATAGAGTGCTAATTTTGAAATAAAACTATATATATAACTGATTATCAAGTATATAAAATATCTAAACTCAAGTAAAGTAAAGTAAAGTATAATATCATTTAATCTAACCTGTCAATTTATTGAAGTTCTTACTTTGGTTGTAAACTCACGCAATGCTTTGTTAAAAGGAATCCCTTCTTCATCCATTTTTTTCAGGATCCAAATGGCTGCGAATACGTGGGTCAATTGTTCCCCTTCATCTTCCCCTCCTACATCAATTTTGGGTTTTTTTTCTTCTGCCAAAAACTCCTCTGCCAATTGTAGTTCCTGTATAGAGTAGCTTTCAATTAGTTTTTTAATAACAGGTATTTGCATCGTTTATTGCTTTAATCGTGAAATAAGATCTACTACCAGTTCTTCCTTATTTGTTGCTACCCCATCAACAAGCTTGCCACCATTAAAAATGGCAAAATAGGGTAAATTGGGGACTCCGGCGGTCTTTCGTGCCTCCGGATTATTTTCTGCATTGATATCTAAAAATGTAATACCCTCAAATCGCTCGTCTTCCGACAACCTCCGGAATTTGGGTGCGAATAACCTGCAGCTTCCACACCAATCGGCGAAGTATTTCACTGCTACAAGTTCATTTTCTGTTAACCGGGATTGAAATTCATCATCCGTGATAATTTCTACAGCCATATTTAAAAAGATTGAATATTGTGAAGTCAAAAATACCGTTCTTTGCATCATTCGGCAAATCGTATTAATTGATCACTGATAATTAAAACTTATAATGGGGTTAAAAACAATTGTAAAAGTAGGTGGTATTACTAATCTGAGTGATGCGAGATATTGTGCAGGTATGGGGGTTGAATTACTTGGTTTTACTATTGACCCCGAAAACTCTAATCACGTAACTCCTGAATCGTTCAAAGAAATTACCGGGTGGATTTCCGGGGTTGAACTGGTTGTAGAAACCGGCATAGTTCATATGGAAACAATTGAGGATTACAATTACTCTTACATCCAGGTAAATAATCCGCGACTGCTTTCTGCGGTGAAGGGGTTAGGATCAAAAGCCATCCTTGAAATGAATGTAAATGATTATTCCATTGAACAACTTATTTCACTCGGTAAATCTACTTCTGATATCGTAGCGTATTATCTTTTTGAAAATATACCCGATGATCGCCACGTAAGCCTGGAAACAATAAATTTATTCGCTAAGGCATATCCGGTACTTGTGGGATTTAATGTAAACCTTAGAGCCCTGGATAATATCCTTGCATCTCCTGCAAAAGGAATCGCAATGCATGGATCGGTTGAAGACAAGCCGGGATATAAAAGCTTTGATGAACTGGCAGACGTGCTTGAATACCTGGAAGAGGAGTAAGATAAAAGTACTTATAAACAAGGTTTACCAACAACACAAAGTCCATCCAAGGAGAGGCTATTTAAATAGAATAACATTAAGGCTGGGACAGAAAAATCAAACCAGAGCGCCACTTCTCTTGTTCTCATTCGTTATTTATTTATATTTAGTTCGGCAACTTTAGACAGCCCGGATCCCCTTTGATCCGCGACACCTTCAAATGATGAAACTCTCCCATTATCATAAATAATCAGCAAGGCATGTGCAAGCCCTAATGTTCCTCCTGATGAAATTAAATGTCCTTTTTGCGTCAATTGTTTTATGGCACTTAACGAAATGCCCCTTTCAACAGCCAGTGTATTGGGTTCAATAAAACTGATCCTGGGTGCATTTATCGCATCCTGAAGTGACATTTTAAACTCAACCAGGTTCATTACCATTTGGGGCACCGTCTGTCCTATAGTGTGCCCTCCTGGTGTTCCAAGTGCTACCCATGGCAAATTATCCTTGAATATGATAGTAGGGCAATCACCCGATAATTTCCTTTGTCCGGGGATAGCATCCATCGGGTTGCCTTTTGGTTCATACGTGCAATATGCAAGCGAGTTGTTTAGCCAGATACCTGTACCCTCTGGCATTATTTTGCTTCCAAACAAGTTCCCAAGTGTTTGCGTAGCACTCACAACATTTCCATATTGGTCGGCAACAACAAAATGCGTGGTATTTTTACTTTCTACACCTTCTCCGGGCATTTGAAAGGTAGTTGCAGTATTTGGATTAAACGTTTCTTTCCAGTTGTTCCAATACTTTTTGGATAACAGGAATTCTAATGGAGGCGGTGTAATTTCCGGATCACCTGCATAAGTAAGCCTGTCTTTGTATGCCTGTTTTGTTACTTCGGCAAATAAATGTAGATACTCAACAGAATTATGTTCCAAACCATTAAATCTGCTTAAAAATCCCAGGCGAATAAGTGATGGGAATGCGGTGGCCGGCGGAGATGCTGTATATACCTCGTAATCATTATATTTTATTTTGATAGGATCCCACCATTCTGCTTTGTCGTTTTCGAGATCTTCTTTTGCCAAAAATCCTCCCGAGCCCTGCATCGCAGCATCTATGTTATCACCAATAACTCCTTTATAATATGCTTCTGGTCCATCGCCTGCAATGACTTTAAGGGTATTACCAAGGTCCTTCTGCATAAGTAATTCCCCGGCATTTAATGGTACACCCTCACTCCCATAGAATGACCTTGTATATTCCGAAAATCCGTCAAAACTATAACTAATAAAACCTGCAAGCCGGCTATCAATAGCAAATCCATCGGTGGCCAATACTATCGCTTCCTTAAACAGTGATTCCCATGGTAATAAACCATAATTTTCCGACAAGGATTTCCATGCATTTACATTTCCAGGGGTTGAAACGGCTTTTGCCCCTTTCCGGTTTTGCATATATCCCGGTGTGGGTGCACGCATCAGGTCCGCATTGGTTGCCAGGGGTATTTTCCCTGAAGAATCCAGATACCGTACTTCCTTTTTTTTTGCATCATAAATCAGAATTGTACCGTATCCTCCTACTCCTGACATCATGGGCTCCACTACATTGAGGGTTGATGCAACAGCAACCGCAGCATCAAATGCATTTCCTCCATTTTCAAGTATGCGTATCCCTGCTTCGGTGGCAAGTGGGTGCGCAGAACTTACAACACCTTTGGGTATTTGATTCAATACGATTTGTTCCTGACAGGAAATTGACAGAAACACACATACAATGATTAAGATTTGCCTGATTGATATAAAATTCATGCGCGCAAGGGAATATACTAATTATTAGATAATTTTAATGCTTTATCAGGTCCCGATGCAACTCCTTCACCATCAGGATCGGCTGCACCGATCCATTCAGCGTTTTGGTACATAACCGCATGCACACGACCAAAACGAAAAGGTTCATGATTCTCTTCAATGATAAAACCATTTTCCCTGAGAAAACGGAGATCGTCTCCATTCCAGGCTAAAGAATCGTGCATTTCAAGGGTAACACCCTCTCCTGTTGGATGAACCCTTGGAGCCTCCAATGCCTCAAATAAATTCATATTTCGATCGATAACACGACATATTGCCTGAATAATGGCTGAATTTATCCTGGCTCCACCCGCAGCGCCAATTCCCATATATGGTTTATTATCATTAGTAAGAATCATTGGGGAAATATGCGAAGCCGCGCGCTGCCCGGGTTCAAAAGGCCCAAGGTATCCGCCAAGAGTAGCCGCATAAAGAAACCCCAACCCGGGAGTAGCCACCCTGCTACCCATTATTGGTCCTAATGACTGTGTAAGAGCTATTACCATACCACTCTCATCAGCAACGCTAAGATGTGTTGTATGTCCTAATATATCCGTATCAGTAAGAAAACTCTCTTTGTTTAAAAAATTTTGACCGGTTTCAATGGATTGCCCAACATGAATTCTTTGTGCTTGTTCTCTGGCATAATCTTTATTGGTAAGGTGGTCGCCAATCTCAATAGATTTCTGTTTATAACGATCCTCGTAGCCAATTTTAATTGCCTGGTACATTGCACTTGCCCATTCCGCTTCGGTGTAATCATTCATGGGCAAATTTTCAAGTATCTGGAGAATCTCAATTGTGATTGCCCCGAAGGAAGGGATCCATAAGCCATATACATCGTGTCCACGATAACTGCCTTTCATTATAGGGGCATCCAATGCTTCATAGTTTTCCAGGGATTCAATAGTAAGCGCCCCTCCATGTTTGGAAACATCTTCAACCATTTTTTTAGCTATCTCACCTTTGTAAAATACATCGGGGCCCTGTTCAGCAATCAATTGCAGTGAATGTGCAAGGTCTTTCTGAATCAGCAAATCAGCCGGTCCGTAAACAATTGTGTCATTTGGCCTGATAAAGTATTCTCGTGAACCTTCAAACTCCATCAACTCTTTACGAACCCTGTTCTGAAAGTGCACCTGTCCCGAAAGTTGTTTAAAACCTTCATCTGCATACCTGATAGCCGGAGCTATCACATCTGCCAAAGGTAAGCTCCCATGCTCCTTATTTAGTTTTACCAGCCCGGCAACCAAACCAGGAACACCAATAACCGCATATCCATATTTCGCTTGTGGAGCAGTTTCAGGATCATAGGTCATGGGAGCCTGTGTTGTGGCATCTATTCCATAGACCTCCCCATCTTCAGTTCTTACAATTGCCTGAAGGCGTCCACCCAGTCCACTCATGGCTGGCTCAACCACCGTTAAAGTAAATGCAGCAGCAACAGCGGCATCAACAGCATTGCCCCCTTTATCAAGCATTTCCAGGCCGGCTGCAGTAGCCAGTGGATGTGCTGTAGAAACCATGCCAAAGGGCGAGGTGGCAAATTGATCATTTGTTTGAGTGGTAGCCTGCTGATCTGCTTCCACAGAACCCGACCGGCAAGCTTCAAAAAACAACAGGCTGCCAATCAGTAACAAAAGCATAGAGCTTGTTCTATTATTTTTCATTGTATATCAAGTTGAAATTGGAAAGTAAGCTATAAAAAAATAAATCACATACTTCACCGTATATATAATCAAAAAAAAGATGCCCGGAGAGGACACCTTTTTTACATATTTTTGAGTTAACAATTTTATTTTACTTCCCAGGTACTCGTACCACTGATCAAACTATCAAGGTCTCCTTCCCCACTCTTTTTAATTGCTTCTTTTATCTGATCCACAAATACATCTTCATAGGTAAACCTCTCTTCCTCATAGAAAACTCCAAAGGGTCTTGGAAAACCACCTTCCATCGTAGGGTCATCAAAAAGTTGTGCCAGAATAGCGGCTTTTATATTGTCTTTTTGATCATGTACCCAGAGATCATCTACGGAATTCCCATCATTTAAATCTACGATCATAGGCCTGAATCCATCAAGTTTGAGGCCTTTACTTCCATCGTGACCAAATACCAGAGGTTTGCCTTCTTCAAGAAATACTGTATTGTCAGGTTTGGAGCTTTTCTCGGTGAACAATGAAAAAGCCCCATCATTGAATACATTACAGTTCTGATAAATCTCAACAAATGAAGTACCCTTGTGTGCAGCAGCTTTCATTAATACGCTTCTTACATGTTTCGGGTCCCTGTCCATTGTACGTGCAATAAAAGTGCCCTCAGCCCCAAGGGCCAGTGCCAGTGGATTAAAAGGATGGTCCACAGATCCGAAAGGAGAAGATTTTGAAATTTTCCCCCGTGGGGAAGTTGGGCTATATTGTCCTTTTGTTAATCCATAAATTTCGTTATTGAACATCAATACGTTCATATCGAAATTGCGACGAAGCAGGTGAATTATATGGTTGCCCCCGATTGAAAGTGAGTCGCCATCACCGGTGATTACCCAAATACTTAAATCCGGATTTGCACCTTTTAAGCCACTTGCAATTGCCGGCGCCCTGCCGTGGATACTGTGCATTCCAAATGTATTCATATAGTACGGGAAACGTGAAGAGCACCCGATCCCGGATATAAATACAACGTCTTCCTTAGGAACACCCAGGTCAGGCATAATTGTTTGCACCTGCTTGAGAATTGAGTAATCACCACATCCCGGGCACCAACGTACCTCCTGATCCGAGGAGTAATCCTTAGGAGTAAGATTTTGAACTATATTTTCGACTGTAGTTGTCATATTATTTACCAATAATTTCTAATACTTTATCTTTTATTTCCTTGAGTGTAAAAGGCAATCCTTTGATCTTGTTGAGTCCTTTGGCATCTACAAGATATTCCGCCCTAATCAGGCTCAGTAATTGACCCCGGTTTAGTTCGGGGATCAACACATGTTTAAACGATTTTAATATTTCTCCCAGGTTCCGGGGGAAAGGGTTCAGGTAGGTCAAATGTGCATGTGATACAGCTACTCCTTCATCCTGAAGTTCTTCCAGTGCTGTCCGTATTGAGCCGTAGGTAGATCCCCATCCAAGAACAAGTACATCTCCTTTTTCCGGTCCCGAATCAATTGTCTGAACAGGTATATCTTCGGCTATCTTTGCTACCTTCTCAGCACGGATATTTACCATTCTTTGATGGTTATCATCATCATACGATACATTCCCGGTTTCGTGGGCTTTTTCCAGTCCACCAATTCGGTGCTCATATCCTTTCATACCGGGTATTGCCCAGGTACGTACCAGGTTTTCATCCCGCTTATAAGGCAGGTATTCCACGTCATGACCATTTGAATTTTTAGGAACAAACTTTGGTTTGATCGTTTTCAGGTCCTTTGATTGAGGATATTTCCAGGGTTCTGCCCCATTTCCAATATAACCATCAGTAAGAAGAAACACAGGGGTCATATGCTCCACGGCAATTCTACAAGCCTCAAACGCTGCATCGAAACATCCTGATGGGGAATGGGCTGCAATTACAGGAATTGGAGCTTCTCCATTTCTGCCATACATTACCTGAAACAAGTCCGATTGTTCTGTCTTTGTCGGAAGTCCGGTAGATGGGCCACCCCGCTGTACATTAATGATTACCATCGGTAGTTCAAGGATCATCCCCAAACCAATTGCTTCTGTTTTAAGAGCAATTCCTGGTCCTGACGAAGCTGTAATAGCGAGATCACCACCAAAACTTGCACCAATCACCGAAGACATTGCCGCAATTTCATCTTCTGCCTGGAATGTCTTCACACCAAAATTTTTATATCGTGATAAAAAGTGCAATACATCAGATGCAGGAGTTATTGGATAACTACCATAAAAGAGTTCAAGGCCTGATTTTTTTGATGCCGCTACCAGTCCTAATGCAGTAGCCTGGTTGCCCATAATTGTTCTGTATTTACCCGCAGGCAATGAAGCAGGTTCCAGTTTATACCGGGTCCTGAATGCTTCGGCGGTTTCTCCGTAATAATAACCGGTCTTTAAAACTTTAACATTGGCGTCCCTTACATCAGGATTTGACTTGAATTTATGCTCGAGAAAATTAATAGTGTTTGTAGGATCCTGATCAAACATCCAGTAGATATATCCCAGGACAAACATGTTTTTGCTCCGATCAATTTCCTTAATCCCCATAGGTGATTCTTTCAAAGCCTCACGCGTAAATTTTGTAATATCGATACGGTGCACCGAATAATCACTAAGGGATCCATCTACCATCGGATTCTGGTCATCTATATATTCAGCTAACCGTAGGTTCTTTTTATCAAAACCATCTGTATTGGCAATGATTACTCCACCCTTTTTAAGATTGGATATATTTACTTTTAATGCTGCAGCATTCATTACCACGAGTGCATCGTACTGATCGCCCGGAGTGAATACCTGGTGGCTCCCGAATTTTAATTGAAATCCTGATACTCCTGCCAGTGTTCCCCTTGGTGCCCTGATTTCAGCAGGGTACGTGGGAAATGTTGAGATATCAGCTCCAAATAAACCTATGGTTTCTGAAAATTGCCCACCCGTTAGTTGCATACCATCACCGGAATCCCCGGCAAACAGAATAACAACTTCTTTTATTTGTTCTATTGTTTCTGACATGAATTTAAAACGCTAAATACTTGATTTTACCAACGATTTTTTATTTGGCCATACAATATAGCCAATCCAAAAATTTAAACGCAAAATTAATTAAGTTAATCAACAATTAGTTATGATCATTGAAAGAGAATTTTATGCATTTAATCATATTTCCTTCCGCAGTAAATTCTTGCTCGTATCGGGTTTTTATAGTATGATGCTCGGGGAGCATTTTTGAATTGTAGAGGTCCTCCGTAAAATCTAAAATGGTCACATCTGAGCGGTATTGTAATGTTTCAAGACTGTAATTATATAATCCTGTGTTGTCTGTTTTTAACCGGATTGCTCCTCCGGGTTTAATTATTTTTTGGTATAAGTCCAAAAATCTGTTATTTGTAATCCTTCGTCTTTCATCACTGTCTTTCGGACGTGGGTCAGGATGAATAATCCAGATTTCAGAAATTTCGTTTACAACAAAAAAATTTTCTAAATTTTGAATATGTGTGCGTAGAAAAGCAACGTTATTAAGACCTGTTTTGGAAGCATACTGACTTCCTGTCCAAATTCTTGCCCCTTTTATATCAATTCCAATATAATTTTTATCAGGAAATCTTTCTGCGAGCCCTGTTGTGTATTCTCCCCTGCCGCATGCCAGTTCAAGTACAATATCATTTTGATTTTTGAAATATAACTGATTCCATTTTCCCTTAATTTCACTATAGAACGGTTTTCCATCCTGAATTACATTTATATTTGCGTTGTTATCAGCAAATTTCGACGTTTTACCTCTTCCCATTATTTGCTAAAAATTCAACTTATTTGACTCCGGGATTATTCATTAACCCATTAATTTCAGCAACAATAAATGTACTTCCGCCAATAAAAATCATATCCTGTTCATTCGCATTTAATTTTGCCAATTCTATTGCTTCATTTACATCTTCAACTACTATTCCCTCCAATCCCAGCGTATTGGCAATTGATTTTAGTTTTAAAGCTGGCATCGCACGCGGGATCTTAGCCTGGCAAAAATAGTAAACAGCTGATGATGGAAGAAGCTCCAGTACTCTTTCCGCATCTTTATCGGTAACCATTCCCAGCACAATGTGAAGATTCTTAAACGATTGTTTCCCTATTTCATTTTTTACTTCAGAAATTCCTGCAATATTATGAGCCGTGTCGCAAATGATAAGAGGATACTTTTGCAATACCTCCCAACGACCATGTATGCTATTCTTTTTGAAAAATTCCTCAAAAAGATCGGCTAGATTCAGGGATGAAATTTTCGTAAAAACATCCAATGCCAGTAGGTCACAAACTTTTAAAACTCCCAATATATTTTTTACCTGGTAATCGGGTATCAGATTTGAATTTTGCATGATAACCCTATTTCCATTTTTATTATTTTTAATCTCAATTTTGCCTCTATTTTTTATTACGGAATAGTCATGGGCAGCAAAATGAATCCCGGACACCAATTCATCAGCAATTTGAATGAAAACGGGATCGGCATCCTCATTTAATTCACCAATTACAACGGGGGTATGTTTTTTTATAATACCACCTTTTTCTACTGCAATTTCAGCAATGGTGTTCCCCAGCATTTCTGTATGATCCAGGCTGATATTTGTTATCAGTGATAATTCAGGGTTAATAATGTTTGTCGAGTCCAATCTTCCACCAAGGCCTGTTTCTATTATGGCTATATCTACTTGTTGCCTGGCAAAATAATCAAATGCCATAGCAACTGTAATTTCAAAAAACGATGGTTTGATTTGTTCGATTATCTTCTGATTTTCGGTTACGAATCGCACGACATCCAATTCCGGGATTTCATTCCCGTTAATTTTGATCCGCTCGGTAAAGTTTTTCAGGTGTGGAGAAGTGTAAAGGCCTGTTTTGTATCCTGATATCTGCAGGATGGCTGCCAGCATGTGGGCGCTGCTCCCCTTGCCGTTGGTGCCGGCAATGTGAACGCTGCGGAATGAATCCTGGGGGTTCCCCAGACTCTGACATAATGCCCGGATGTTTATCAGATCTTTTTTAAACGCAGCTTTGCCTACCCTTTGATACATAGGCAGGCTACTGTACATAAATTCTGTGGCTTCACGATAATTCACACCGCGAAGCTAATTTATTTAGCCTTGATAATAAAAGTTATACGGCCTGTTGATGTAGGTGCGGGAGGTAAATTATCGGTTTTACTGAATGTAAGCTTCTCCACTTCAGCCTTGTATATTCTTTCTACCGTTGGGTTAACAGTTTTTTCGATGGTTTTGATAGAAATAATTTCACCCTGATCATCGATCTTTATTTCAAATACAATCCTGCCCTCTTCGCTCGATGTATCATCGGGAGCAGGTTTAGAATCCCATATCCATCCTGCCATTTCAAGCGCAGTACCACCACCACCTCCAGGGTTTCCGTACAATGACCTTGCATCAATGTCACCCTTTTCACTTCCCTGGTCTCCTTGCTTATCCTTTTTGTCCCCCTGGTTGGCATTCTGAGGATCTTTGGTCTCTCCTTCTTTACCCTCAGCTCCTGTTTCAGTGGTTTTATCAGGTTTGTCAGTAGTTTTTTCAACTTCTTCTATTACTTCTTCTTTTGCAGTTTCAATTTCCTTTTCCACTTTTTCTTCTGGAACCTTTTCGTCTTTTACCTCTTCTTTAACTACATCTTTCGACGATTCATCCTCAAAAGTCTCCGTAACATTTTCTTCAGATTCAACAACCTCTTGTTCAGGGATGGTTTCTTCAGGTATAACTTCTTCCCGGGTTTCAGGAATATCCTGTGGTGCCGGATCTTCCTGGTTTTCTTCGGCACTTACCGGTGTTAGCGGTTGAACATCACCAGAGCCTTCATCGCTTGTACCGAAATTAATTTCAATGCCATACTCAGGTAGAGGTGGATCGGGTGCCCTCCATGCCATTAGAAAAGCAAATATCAACAGTATTACAGTGTGTACAGTAAATGATACTGCCATACCCACTCTTTTATTTTTCTTTTCCTGTTCGGGTGTCATACTATTAAATACGCATCTAATTTGGCTTGGTTGCCACCGAAACCTTTGCTTTTAGAGAAGCAGCAATACCTGCAATTTCAACAAGATATTCGCTGGGCACTGATTTATCTATATGCAAAGAAACATTTCCTTCTTCACCCCCGAGTTCCTTTTTAAGCGCATTTTCAAGATCACGCTTGTTTATAGGCCGGTCGTTCACAAAATACTTCAGGTCTTCCGTGATCGTTACCGTTACCTTCTGTAGTTCAATCGAAGAAGTTTTACTGGTAGGTAAGTTCACCGGTAATCCGGAGGGCGTTATAAAAGATGATGTCAGCATGAAGAAAATAAGAAGCAGAAAAATGATGTCAGTCATTGACGACATACTGAATGTTGCATCTACTTTTTGTTTTGATTGCAGGTCCATATTCCTGGTTATTGAGGTTCTTGCAATAAGTCGATAAACTCAATGGAGTTGTACTCCATTTTATGAATTATTTTCTGCACTCTTGTTACCAGGAAATTATATGCCAGGTAAGCAAGAATACCAACTACCAAACCGGCCGCAGTGGTGATCATCGCTTCATAAATACCTTGTGAAAGTAGTTTTGGGCTTACTGAGCCTTCTTCCTGTGCAATTGCAATAAATGCACGAATCATCCCAATCACTGTTCCTAAAAATCCAAGCATCGGTGCAGCTCCGGCAATTGTTGCCAGGACAGGAAGGTTTTTTTCGAGCTTATATACCTCAATTTTACCCACATTTTCAATTGAAGCTTCAATGTTTTTCAAAGAGCTTCCAATACGTGACACTCCCTTTTCAATCATTCGTGCAATTGGAGATTCAACGTGGGCGCATTGCAGCTTTGCTCCTTCAATATCCCCTTTAGTAACCTTATCCCTGATGTCATCCATAAAATTATCAGGCGTTTTTGCTGCGGCTTTGATTGTTCTGTACCTCTCAACAAATATGTAAACTGCAATCATTGAAAGAATAAACAGAATAACTACAATGCCGCCTCCTTTTGATAGTAAATCCAGTACGGACACGGCATTTTCTGCTCCTCCTGTAGCGAGTGTATCGCCAGGATTCGTTGTAATCTGAAGAAATAACATTAAATAATTAGTATTTAAATACCCAAACTGATTCAGTATAATCGCCTTTCATTCCATTGGCTTCTTCCTGTGCTTCATTCCAGGAAGCATGGTCTGATAGTGCCAGTCTGAAGAATTTAGAACTTCCCTGCGGCGAAAGAAGCATTGTACCAATTCCTTTTTCGGAAAGTTCATTGCCATAATCCATCGCCAGGTCATCATCTATAAAACTCCCGACCACTACATAATAACGTCCTGTAGGTTCAGTTAGTATAGTAATTTGGCCAGGTTCCGGTTTCGCTTCTTCTTCAGCTTGTTGAGCCAATAATTGCTGTTCCTCGGCAATTTGACGTTGTTCATCTGCCAATTTTCTTGCATCCTCAGCTCTTTTCTTTGCTATTGCAGCTTCTTGAGCTGCCTTTTCAGCAATTGCTTTTTGTTGAGGAGCATAAAAACCAAAATACCAGATTCCAGCTAAAATTATCAGAACAGCTACAATGCCAATGATAATCTTTGGTGCCTGGGATTTTTCCCCTTCGTACTTGAACTTTTTCTTAAATGCAGGTTCAGCACCTTTCCCTTCATCTTGTGAATCAGCATCCGACTCCTCTTTACCCTTATCATTATCTTCTTCAAATTCCGTTTCTACTTCATCCTGGGGATAATTAAAGGATTCTTCTTCAGTTGCTGCAGGTTCTTCATAAACAATTTCATCCACCGCATTTTCTTCAACTTCCTGAGATACTTCATCTGTGGTTTCATCGGTTTCCTGAGTCTCTGTTACTTCTTCCTTGGTCTCATCTACTTCATCAACCTCATCCAGCGGTTTGAAATCCACTTCAGGAAGTCCGAAAGTATCATCAGCCTCATTTATGTCCGCCTGTTCTTCTTCAATAATATTTTCATCTTCTATTTTTTTCTTTTTTGCGGTTTTGTGTTTGGGCTTGCCCTTTTTTTTATCGTCTTTCATAATAGATGTTGATTGAACTATTAGGTGCTCAAGGTAATAAAACTAATCTTATGTTCAAAGATTAATCATTGTTGCGAAAATAAGAAATTATTGAACGGTTAAATCTACAGATCTAAAAACTCAGGGACAGGCCTGCTATCCATTGAAGTTCCCTTGAACCATAGTAAAGATAGCGCTGATAGGATTTTCCTAATAAATTATATGCATTTACATAAATCGACGCCCTTCCTGAAATAATGTATTGTAAGCCCAAATCTATGTTAGTGATTGGATCCAGTGATATGGTTTCGCCGCTATTTATATTCAGCGCTTTAATTCCACCCATCAGATCAGCATCTGCGGTAATTTTAAATTTGTCTCCAACTAAAAATGAACTTTGAAATTCGATAATATATGATGGTTTATGCCACGCTTCATCAACTGTTTCAGTTGAGTAAAAATTATGTTGTGCTGAAAATGTAACATTGACCTTTTTGCTTATATCATAACCTAATGAACCGATGATTTTATTTTGAGAGCCTGTACCTGTATCATAAAGAATATCAAATTTTGTTGAATCAGATACATTATTTGTAAAATACGCTGCGTTTTTGAAATACACCAGGTCTGCCTCAACACTATATTTCCAACTATTTCCAAACTGCCCTTCTGCTCCTGCATAAAAATCAAATCCGCGTACCTGATTGAAGACATCAACATTTGATTCAAGATATCTGTTTTGATTAAGGTAACTTTTCAATGTCCATTTATCTACATCTCCCCTATAACCACCGTACACATTTAATATATCACTTGCCCGAAAATCGACATGGAAATAAGGAAAAATGCGTAAACTTTTTTCATCCCCTATTGTATCATTTTCCATCACCGTTGATAATCCCAAATCTACATGTACACGGTCATTTATGTAGTTAACATAAGGTTTTATTCTTATAAAAGTCCGGTTGTATGAAGGTATAAGTACGTCTTTCCGATTAATCAAATAGAGATCAGCAATTACATCTACACTCATATTATCATTAACCGGGTACCGTCCAAAAAGATTAAGCCCAAAATCTGCTTCCGTTGCCCCCAATTTATCCTGAACATAATCAAAAACGACTTCTGCAGAATAATCTGTTTTGTTGTCAGGACTATTCTTTTCAATTTTTCCAAATAAATTTATACTATGAAGGTTCTGTAAAATATCATCTTTTGCAACATCCAATGAAGGATCATAACCGTAAAAAGTATAACCGTCAAGTTTATAGCTCAGTCCGCTCAAGAAGGTAGCTTCATTAAGATAATAGCTTCCATCAAAGGAAATTATGGATTCACTGTCGCCGGAATTTTCTTTATCTACAGGACCTGTTCCTGATGAACGGTGACGCAAATACAAATTATATGAAGCTTCGTCACTTCTACCCGAACCATAACTTGCTTCAAGAAATGGAGTCTGATAATTGCCATAGCCAATTTTCGCATATCCGTTACGTACAGGAGGCAACGGGCTTGTTTTTATTGTAAGTGGGCGGACCCGGGTCCTTAAATTGCCCGGTTGATACTGGATTGGTAAATAGGTATAGCTCAAACCAAGTGGTTCGATCTTTTGCTCGAAATCAGGCACTTTACCAAACACCCTGTGTGCAACCGGTAACATTATTTTTCGGTCCTTTTCAATTACAACCTCGGCCTCTTCAATTTCTCCTTTTCCTTCCCACTCATCCTGACTCAAAACAGGAAATGAGACAACTAAAAGCAGGCTTATAATTTTAATAACATTGCCGTATTTGTAGTTTTTAATTTTCATTTCCCCCATTTTTTATAACAGTGGTATCATTGTGATCAATTATTATGGTATCTGTTGAAAGTGTATCGGGTTCAATGACCTGATCGGCTTCTAAATCATCTATCCTGTCCAGTTTCACCTTTGCAAGATTTGCAATAATGCCCGAGGGAGTGTGTTCAATAATTGAATTTAACGTTGCCCTTGCCTGCAAATATTCCTCCATAGCAATATAGTTTTCAGAAACCTGAAGAAATGCCTTTCCTACCCAATGATCGAAAACACCGAAATTTCCACTTACATCAAAAAGAATCTCATTTGATTTCTTGTATTTCTTCTGTTGATAAAGGACTTCACCGATTAAAACATATGCTTCAGCGCCATTGATATCCTTAGCATTCGAGATTGTTTTTTCAAATAAGACAACTGCTCCCTCATAATTACCCTTTGCATAAGCAACCTTACCCTGGTATAAATAAGCTGTATTCTGGGTTCCAACATTCGTTGAAGGATCACTAAGTATTTTGTTCGCGTACAATTCTGTAGAATCATATCGTCCAGTTTGAAAAAAAGATTTAGTAAGTCCTACCCACGCATTTAAGTTTTGACGATTAGTAAATGCTTCTTTTTCAAGTTGGTGGTAGTAACTGATAGATTTACTATAATTCCTGTCGGCATATTCCAAATCAGCAATCCTCTGAATTACCCTTAACCGCTGACTAACCTGGTTCTCCCTGAGTACTTCATAGTACAATGGAAGTGCATTATAGTTTTCATTTTTCCGGTAGTAGGATTCTGCAATGTAAAACAGGGCTTCATAACTCTTACTATCTTCAGGATAAGCCTCCATAAATGCAGTGAAAACCTCAATGGCTTTATCGTAATTTTGTTGATTGTAATACGACTTTGCTGATTCAAACTCCACTTCCTGTAACCCCTGATTGTCAGGGTTCGCCAATTTGTATTCTGCCAAATATGTATCAAACTGTTCCGATTTGTTTTCCGCAGCAAGTACTTCCTGCAAGCCAAGTAGTACATTATTTGCTTCGCGGTGTGTTGGATACTTTTTTAGAAACTCTCTGTAGTCCTCTTCGGTGCGTCCATAATTTTGTGAATTGTAATGTGCTATTCCTCTTCTTTGAAGTGCATAGGGTACAAAAGGACTATTTGGTTTCTTATCGATAAGTTCACTAAAAACACTTATTGATGCCTGGTAATTACCCCTTTCATAGTCAATTGATGCAAGTTCAAATAATGCGTCATCCACGTATGCTGACTTCGGAAACTCACGTGCAACTCTTCTCAAATGATCTTTTGCGTTCAGTAATTCGCCATTAATACCTTCGAGTGTGCCAAGCTGCAGGTAAGCATAGTCCCTGTTTCGACCACCTGTTCTTACAACATCGTTGTACAATCTCAATGCCTCCGGGTAATTCTTTAGTGCGTAATAACAATCAGCCAACCTCAATAATCCATCCTGATAATTCCTGTCCTTTTTATTACCTTTATATGTATTGATGTATGTTTTAAAATTGGGCAGTGCATTTTTATAATCCGCAGTATTGAAATAGCTATACCCTAAACCGTAATTTGCTTTTGTTTTCAAATCAGAATCCGACCCGGACAAAACAGTTTTATAACCCGGAATTGCTTCATCATACAGACGCCCGATAGAAAAAGCTTCTGATTTCCAAAAATTTGCTTCTAATTTTATTTTGGAATCAACAGGGTAATTGAGTGACTTATCATAATAACTAATTGCTTCTTTATAATTGTGTTGGTTGTACATCTGGTTACCTTTTCTGAAAGTTGCTTTTTGGTAAGCTTCCTTAGACCGGGTTGATAAGGTTTTAAGCGATTCAATGTGTTCGATAGCAAGGTCTAGATTTTTACTATTCAAATAAGCAACAGAAAGGAGTTCATTTACCTCTGCCAGGTTGTTCCCATTAGGGTACAATTCAATATATCGGTTAAGGTTTGTAACAGCTTCCAGTGAATAGCCCAGGTCTGTGCTAATTTTTGCAAACTGAAATAAGGCATTTTGGGCAATTTCAGGATCCTTATCCTGATTTGCGGCAATTTTATATGCAGCAACAGCAAATTCCATGTTATTGGCCCTTGTATATAGTGCTCCAAGGTAATAAGAAGCGACGATCCCTGTTTCAGTTTTTTGGCTGGCAATTAACTTAAGGTAAGCAATAGCTGCTTCGTTATTCTTAAGATTAAAGTCTGTAATTGCCATTCTGAGCGCAACTTCCGAAGTAGGTTTCCCTTTATTTCTCTTTTTGAATGCCTCGTAATAGATTGAAGCATTTTTGTAGTCTTTTTTGCTGAAATATGCTTCGCCGACCAATAAATTAATATCCCGGATATTTGACAGTTCACTACGGTTTTCAATTACATCTCGTCCATACTCAATCAATTTGTCAAATTTTTCCTGACGGTAATAAATATTGACAACAACCACGGGTACCAGGCTACGATACGCTTTTCCACTTTCTGCTAACTTCAAATCAACCAACGCGATATCATAATCCGCTTGTAAATATTCAATGTAGGCGGCATAATATGCAGATGCACTTTTATACTCGCTTTGGGTGTTTTTCAACATGTTAAACTGTTTGAGGGCATCCGGAAATTTCCGTAATGAAAAATACGAATAAGCCAGTCGGAACCTTGCTCTTCTTTGCTTCTCAGCAGAAAGCTGGTTATAGTTTACTTTTGTTAAATACCTGACGGCGTCTTTATAATTTTTGTCCTGAAAAAAGAAATTACCCAGATCATAATTTGCTGTAATTGCTTTTGGATGTGTGGGGAATTTATCAATAAAATCTACAAATAACTGCTCGGCATCAAGGTTGTATAAATTCAAAGCACACAGCGCAATATAATACTTGGAAAGAGGGATTCGAATGTCCTCATTTGAAGTGGACAACTGAACAAACTTCTCAAAGGAAACCCGTGCAGAAGAATAATTTGAGGTTTCAATCAAATCCAACCCATTCCTGAAAAAATATTCAGGTGAATACAAGGCGCTGCTACCCTGTCCTCTTGCGCTGTTTAAGAGAGCCCCAGTCAAAAACAAAAGAAGGGTATATTTCCTTATCATTGAAATGGATTTAATTATGGAACCGGTTTCCTGCATTAAACGTTTATTTTTCCATTAAGATTATATTCCCATACATATTTTTAATGCATAAGTTGAAAAGTCAGATCCCGAAGTATTTGCCCATCTCCAATGCTGGGTCGGTCAACTCCTTTTGAGAGGAGATCGGCTTTACTTATTAACCTGAGATTTGAAAGTACCTTGCTTAAAGAATAATTGCTTGCACCAATTTTATACTCCTTTAAGAAATACGGACTAATTTTCAATAAACCGGCTAAATCCTTGTCAGACTTGTTTGGATTGCTATGGAAAACAAGCAGTTTTGAGAAGGTTGAGTAAAGCATTGCAATTATGGGGATAATATGATTATTTTTAATATTGGCGTCAAAATAATCTACAATTTGATGTGCTTTTGTAACATCAGCAATCATTAAAGCTTTTGTAAACTCAAACACGTTGTAATCCTTATTTACACCCACATATTTTTGAACGACCTGAATATCAACTACATTATCATCTTTAAGATTTGATTTAATTTTGTTTAATTCGTTGGCAATTCTTTCGAGGTTATTGCCAAGATGAGCTGACATCAGTAAACCTGCATCTTGTGTAATGGTTAACCCAATACTTTTTGTAAACCGATCAACCCAGGATGCAACCTGGTTTTCATATAATTTTTTAGACTCCACCACCACTGCATGATGCTTCAGAATTTTACCAAGGTTAGTTCGTTGATCAATCTTTTTATATTTATGGCCAAACACAAGGATTGTTGATGGAAGAGGATTTTGAACATAATCTATTAGCATTTTTGTCCCAGTTTCGTCCCGGGAGAAAACCATCTGTTGTGCCTCTTTTACAATCACAACCTGCCGGTCTGACATCATTGGAAACCGTTTTGCATTTAGCAAAACATCATTTATGGAAACATCTTCACCATAAAGTATTATTTGATTAAAACTTTTTTGACTTTCGTCCAGCGCGTTACTTTCAATGTAATCAGATATTTGATCAATAAAGAAAGGTTCCTCTCCCTGCAAGAAATACACGGGTGCATATTCTCCTTTGCGTAATAATTCTAAAACATCTTCCGGGGAGCTGGCCATCGATTTTTTGGCAAAATAACATATAGTCTCTTGAATTCACCAAATGCCAGTGATGTTTTGTTTAAAACATTTTGCTTATTTTTTATTCCCAATAATCTTTAACAATGAATCGGTAATATTCAGGAAGTTGTTTTCGGAAACTACACCGATCAATTTTTTATTTTTTACTACAGGCAAACACCCAATTTTGTGTTTTTTGAGAATATTCATGGCGTCATAAATGGTAGCTTCCGGAGAAATGCAAATTGGATCTTCAATCATAATTTCTTCAACCGTAGTATTTTTAAGTGTGCTGGACCTTGTGAGACTGCGAAGAAGCATTCTACTGGTAACTAATCCTGTAATATTGGCCTTTTCATCTTCTACAGGAATATAACGCAACTTTTTCCAATCCATAATTTCGGCGACCAACTCAAGGATATCATCTTTATGAACTGTAAATAGATCAGTAGTCATAAACTCTTCCACCAGTATAGACGTGGGGTGCCAATTCAAAACATCATCCATACTAGACTCCTGCCACTCGTGCACAGGAATATTATCCCGCTGATTTTTAACCATGGAAGATGTCAGGGCCATGGCGGATTCATCCCTGGTGTTATTTTTTGATAAACTCGCAAATGATTTGAGCATCCAGTTTGTACCGGTTTGTCTGGATTCTGCCCGTTTTTTTATGATTGATAAGTATTTATCAATATCATCCTGATTTACATTCTGAGATTTTAATCCTTCGGATGCAACAGGAATCAGTTCATCAAGGATCAATTGTGAAACAGGGATTTTAATACCTCCAGTCCATTTTATCTTTGAATCAATTCCTGAAAATGCAGCCGAAACGAAATTTGTTTTCACATCATCAAATTCCATAAGATCTGTAAAATCATTGTACTCATTCGCAAATCCTGCCATTAACCCAAGCCAAAATGCAGCATTTGCAACTTCATCTACAACAGAAGGTCCCGATGGCAATACCCTGTTTTCAATTCGGAGATGTGGCCTTCCATCGGGGCTTATCCCATAACAGGGCCTGTTCCATCTGTAAACTGTAGAATTATGGACTGTTAATGCTTCCAGTTTTGGTACATTCCCCTTTGATAATTCCTCAAGTGGGTCATTTTCAACATCTGTCATCAGCATTACCCTGAACCTTACGATGTCTTCTTTATATAGTTCCAAAATTGAGTTTTCGAGCCAGCTATTCCCAAATGTTACCCGTGGACTGCGGTCACGTAAATGTTCGCTTGTAATACGTGTATCGAGTGATTGCTGAAACAATGCTACACGTGTTTCATGCCACAGTCGCTTTCCAAACAGGATGGGTGAGCTTGATGCTGCAGCCAGGACCGGGGCTGCAAATACCTGGGCCCCATTGTATTTTCTCACAAATTCACCCGGATGAACCTGCAAGTGCATTTGAAAAGATGTGTTGCAAGCTTCCAGCATTACGCTGTCATGAATGATATTTAATTCATCAATTCCGTTAATTTTAAGCTCATATACCTTCCCCCGCAACTTTGACACCGCTTTTACAAGGGCTAAATACCGGTCGAGGGGTGTAAGATTTTCAATTTCCAGATCAAATTTTCTTATTGTTGGTAGTATTCCCGCCAAAACAAAATCAGCATCCATTTTATCTGTAACAACCCTGAGTTGATCCAGAACTTCCAATATCTCGTTTTCAAGATCAGAAAAGCAATTACCACCGAATGGACGCGGGTCCAGGTTTGCTTCGATATTGAATTTAGCCAGTTCAGTTGTAAATTTTGAGTTTTTTAATTCATCCAAAATCAGCATAGCAAGTGGTGCAGGCTTCATATGCTTATCAATGAGGCATATTTCCTGTTCAGCTCCTAAATGAATAGTCTCATCCTCCGAAAACAATCTTTCATTCAGCATTACTTCCAAAGCACGAAGGTCATTGAGAAGATTTTGAGTAAATGTTTTAAGCTCTGTTTGGCCGGATATTAAACGTACGTTTAGTTCACCCATTTTAGAATTTCAGGTAATAATTAGTAATAATTTTAACAAATAATTTTTTCAAATAAAACTACACGATAAATTATCCGGATAAAATTATGAACTATTAAAATGATTTTTTTATACTTGGGAAGTATCTTTGTAGCTTATTAACATTATCTATGAAAAAAGTATTGCTTCTGGCTTGTATAATCTTTTTGTCTGTTCCTTATTATTTGAGTGCGCAGTCAAATACAGAAATATATGTATTTGATTTTAAAATCTGGCTGGATCAGTTTAGCATTAGCAATCCCGTAAATGTTACTGATAACCCTGGATTTTATGATAATCAGCCAAACTTTTTGCCAAATGGAAATTCATTTATCTATTCATCTGCAGATGAAAGTGGCAAAACAGACATTTACATATACGACTTTTTAGGAAAGGAAAAACGTCGATTAACATATACTCCTGAAGTAAGTGAGTATTCTCCTACGGTAACCCCTGATAAGAAATCATATAGTTGTATAATCCTGGAGGAGGATGGAACACAGAAACTTTGGAAATATTTTATTAATGGCCCCATTGCCTCCCTTGTTACAGATGTGTATCCTGTAGGATACCATGCCTGGTATAATGAAAAAGTACTCGCATTGTTTATTCTTGGAGAAAACGACAACACACTTCATATAGTAGATATCGTTTCAGGTAAGAACAGTGAAATTGCCCATAAAATTGGTTCAGGAATATACCGGATTCCAGGTGAAGATAATTTCAGTTTTGTTGATATGAGTCACCCCAGGGATTGGAAAATAATGTCTGTTAATATACAAACTGAAGAGGTGAAGGAGATTATAAGCACAATTGAAGGATCACAGAACTATTTGTGGACACCTGGAGGTTTAATATTGATGGGCAATGGTAAAAAACTCTTCAAGTTTGATCCCAAAAATGATACGGATTGGGTAGAACTGGCAGATTTATCTGCTTATGGTATAAATAATTTTAATCGCCTTGCAATAAATGAACAGGTGACTAAGCTGGCTGTTGTTGTTGACGAATAAGTTTTCAAATTTATGGATCTGAATGAAAAAGGATGGTTGGGAAATTATCTTGCATTCAGGCAAAATGCGATAAATCCCGAACTGCTGAAGAGCAGGGATCTTCCACAGCAAAAAGATGAAATCATTTATCGCACCATACAACCTATGGGTATTATGTATGGTCACCCTGTTCTTCCTGATTATATTTCATCCGAAAAACTCGAAAATATATCTGTAAATGAACGGATGAAAGTGGTATTGCTGGAGTGTTTCATCCAAAGCAGTGATTTTGAGCCCGAACTATTGCTGGACAAGAATAGCATAGACTTTTCTTATGAGCTGGCTAAAGACTTGATTAATTACTATCTCCAGATTTTCCCGGAATTAGAAACTGATACGCACTCCTTTTTCGGTAAACTAAGGAAAAAGGAAGATATTGCGGAGAAACTTCTCAACAAAAGATTAGTAACAAAGCGGTCGATGTTTGAGAATATATGGGTCAGTTATTTTCACAATAGTTTGCTTTTTATTGATGTTTTCTTTTTCAAAACGTGGTTAGAAAAAAGTAATACATTGAGGACACTGGAATCATTGCGAAAGGAAAAAGACGATTTCCGGTTATCCCTGCTAAAAATAATTGCAGCAGCGGCTTATGCTGATAAGCAAATCGAAAAAGAGGAAAAGAAACTTTTTCTGATGTTTTTAAAATCCGCTCATTTAGACGTTAAAACTTCCCAGGAGGCAAAACGGTTCATTGATGAAAAGCTTACAATAGATGATATTGATTTCCCGGACATCGATTCATGGCTGTTAAAAAAATATTTTCTGGAACTTGCCATACTCACCGTTTGGTCTGACAAAGTAGTAAATGATGAAGAGCACGAATTCATCCAACAACTTAGCAGGAAACTAGGCTTTTCAAAGGAAGAAACTGAAAATAGTATGGTAGCTATCGAAAGTTTTGTACTTACCAATTGGGATGACATGTATTTTTTTCTCAAAAACAAAGATTATGAGGTGGTAGGTAAACTTTTTGTAAAACAAATCACTAAAGTGGCAGCAAAAAACAAAGATAGGATAGCTACAGAAATTAAGGAAAGCAAAGAATTGATGGAATTGATGACAGCATCTTTAAAAAGAGACTTAAATACCGAAGAAAAAGAAAAAGTGCGGGAACAATTGATAGATTTACTCAAAATGTTACCAACCTTTGTAATTATAGCCCTTCCGGGTACATTTCTTACGCTTCCTTTGATGTTGAAGATACTACCCAAAGGCGCATGGCCGAGTGCATTTCAAAAGTAAAATTCCACATTAACCAGGATTATTCATGACTTTGTCATAAATAATGGCGATAAATAATTAAAATCACTTGATTGTCAATTATTTATGTCAGGATTCAGACGCTTGCGGTCTGAATCCTGATTGTAAACATCAGGGGTTAACCCCGACAAATCTAAAATTAAGGCTACCCATTTTTGGGTATTGCATTTTTTCATGCCAAGGGCATGCCTTCGGTATAAATCAACTACTGCAGGGGAATATAATTATTTATTTTTTTTACAAAAAAACTACACAATGCCTGGAAAGGGATTGTGTTTTTTATATATTGGAAATGGATAAACCTTACCATTATGATTTTAAAAGACTATTTTACAAATAGAATTAGGTTTGCATTAACCTTTTTCTTGTTCTACGCATCCACTCTTTTAGTTTACTCGCAAAATACATTTGATGGTTTTGAATTTTTTAATGACGAAACGATACTGGAGGCAAAGATTGTATCAGATTTTAAATTTCTCCGGAAAGAAAAGTATAAATCAGCCTATCAACCTGCATTTTTTACGGTTTATTTTGCTAATGGTGATTCCGCTACTACAGAAGTTAAGATCAAAGCCAGGGGAAATTTCAGAAGAAAACACTGCCTGTTTCCTCCTTTTAAAATCAAATTTAACAAAGATGATTTCGGATCCTCCAGTGTTGCTGAATATAACTCCCTGAAACTGGTAACACACTGTCGTTCGCAACCTGCATATACGCAACGATTGCACGAAGAATACCTCATATATAAAATGTATGAATCACTGACTGAATTTAGCTTTAAGTCACGGATGTTCAAAATTAATTACATTGATACAGGTAGTAAATCTGATCCTGGATGGTTTTATGGTTTTTTAATTGAAGATATTGACCAACTGGCACAGCGTACCAACTCCATCGAAATTGAACCCAAAAGTTTGCACCCAGAACGTACGAACCGATACTATTCCACGATGCTACCTTTATTCCAATACATGATAGGCAACACCGACTGGTCGGCCGTTTATTTTCATAATGTTAAACTGTTAAAACAAAATGATCCTACATTGTATGCTCCTATAACCATACCCTATGATTTCGACTATTGTGGTTTATTAGATGCACCATATGCTGTACCTCCCGAAAAACTTAACCTCTCCGATGTTACTACTCGTTTGTATAGGGGATTCTGTCGTACCGATGAAGAATTTCAGGAAATGTTTGATCTGTTTATAGAACATAAAGATGAATTTATGGACCTGATATCATCATCGGAGTTGCTTGATGAAAGAACCATAAAAGACGATTTGTATTACCTCAACAGATTTTTCGAAGTGATTGAGAATCCTAAATTGGTAGCGAAGAGCATTAAAATCGAATGCCAAAAATAGTCTCAGGTTTTTCTGGTTACTTTTACATAGTCGGTTTCATTGTTCGCAGAATATAGTATTAATTTGCACCCGATTTTAGCAGATAATATTGGGATGGAAGATGGTTGATAAATATTTTGCAGGATTTATTATTTTGTTCTGCCTGATTTATTTACCTGCAGTCAGTCAAAAAAGTGAAACTCAGACTTTTTCTGGCTCATTCCAAAACCAACCTCTTAAAGATATTTTATTAACTATCCAGAGTAGTAAGAATATTTCCATATTTTATCATTCTGACTGGCTTGGGAACCTGGAATATTCTGGTAGTTTCATAAAATCTCCCCTAGATTCCGTTTTTGATCAATTACTTGATGGTACAGGCCTGTCATGGATTGTATATGATGATACAAATATTGTTCTTTTAGATGCATCCCAGCCTATTTCCCTTCTTGATCTACTGGAGAAAAATAAGTCTTATTCTTCAAGTTCCCTTTTAATTATTGGAAAACGACCAGAAATTGACAAACCAGCAAACATCAAAGGGGATATAGTTGATGAGAACTCCAGGGAACCTTTAATTGGTGCAACTATATTCGTCGAAGAATTAAAGAAAGGGGTAGTAACAGATGTAAATGGTCATTTTGATATAATTATTCCAACCGGTCACTACCATTTTAGAATCGAATCGGTAGGATATGATGAAAAGTTGATTGAAGCTGAAGTTATTGCATCTGGCCCTCTTAATATTAAGCTTACTGAAGGGGCATTACAACTCAAAGAGATACTTATAACGGAAACCAGGATTGATGAAAATGTACAATCCGTTTCAGTAGGAATTGAGCGAATGGATATGAAAGTAATGCGCAATGTACCCCAATTCATGGGCGAAACAGATATCATCAAAGGTCTGATTACTTTACCAGGGGTATCAACCGTTGGTGAAGGCGCCTCGGGATTCAATGTCAGGGGTGGAACTGTTGGCCAAAATCTAATTTTACAGGACGAAGCGCTTATTTTTAACTCTTCACATTTATTTGGATTCTTCTCAGCATTCAACCCCGATGTAGTAAGGGATGTAACATTATACAAAGGAAATCCTCCTGCAACCCAGGGAGGCAGGTTGTCATCCATTCTTGATGTGAGGCTGAAAAATGGCAGCTCAGATCGAATTCATGTCAGTGGTGGTATTGGAACAGTATCATCCAAGCTCGAAATTGATGGCCCTATATTTGATGGGAAAGGTGATTTTTTATTGGGAGGAAGGGTCTCTTACATTAATTGGTTTTTAAATACTCTGAACAACCCAAGACTTAGCCAGAGTGAAGCCCACTTTTATGATTTAAATGCACGATTTAATTTCAAAATAAGTAAGAATGACCGAATTACCATTTCCGGGTATAAAAGTTTTGACGATTTTAAACTAGTATCCGATACTGTATTTACCTGGGAAACACAAAATGCATCTGCAATTTGGAGGCACACATTCACGGAGGATTTTCAGGGTGATTTAAGTCTAAGCTATGGGCAGTTTAATACAGGTACAAGTGACCTTAAGGGGTCTAATGCGTTTACCCTAAATTCATTTGTACATCATTTAAAGACCAAATTGCTCTTTGGATATCAGCTCGAAAAACATAAACTTGAATTTGGAGGCTCTGCCATCAACTACAGCATGAATCCGGGTACTTTCATTCCCGGGGCATCCTCTGAAAACTTAGTTCCAATTGATGTTGACAAGGAAAATGCCTGGGAATCCTCATTATTTATTTCAGACGAATTTAATATCACTGACAAATTATCACTTACTGCAGGATTGCGGTATTCTCACTATAATGTAGTCGGCCCAAAAACAGTTTATATATATGAGCATAACATTCCAAAAAACGATGATACAATTATTGATTCTCTTCAGTTTGGAGCAAATGAATCTATTAAATCATATGGTGGATTTGAGCCAAGAATAAGTATTCGGTACCTTGTTGCCCCCACTGCTTCTGTTAAATTTGGATATGCGCGAAACCGGCAGTACGTCCACCTGATTTCAAATACCACAGCAATCTCACCACAGGATTACTGGCAAAGCAGCACCTATTATATCCCTCCGGAAATTGGCGATCAGGTGTCGGTTGGTTATTTTCAAAATTTTGAAAATAATGCTTATGAATTTTCTGTTGAAGGGTTTTATAAATACCTGGATCAAACCATTGACTATAAAGAAGCGGCAACAGTACTATTAAACGAGAAACTTGAACAGGATATTATAGTCGGAATTGGAAAAGCTTACGGAGTAGAATTTTTGCTCAAAAAGAATACAGGGAGATTTAAAGGTTGGATGAGCTATACCTGGTCAAGGAGTTTGCGAAAATTTGAAAGTCCAAACAGGGATGAAAATATTTCACAGGGCAAATTTTTTCCCTCAAACTATGACAAACCACATGAGGTATCTTTTCTAATGGATTACAAATTGTCTAAAGGAATAAAATTTACAGCAAATTTCACCTACAATACCGGGCGTCCTGTAACAGCTCCGGTATCAAAATACAGTGTACAGCATATCTTGTCCGTTATGAATTACTCACAGAGAAACCAGTTCCGAATTCCGGATTATCATCGCCTGGACATCGCATTTATATTTGGAGTAGGACGACGAAAGGACAAACTTATAAATGATGAATTGATTTTTTCTATATACAATGTTTATGGGAGGAAAAATGCTTACTCAGTGTATTTTAACCAGGGTGGTTTTGCCAACAAATTATCAATACTCGGAACGGTATTCCCTTCCATTTCCTACAACTTTAAAATTTAGTGAATGTATAGAAACCTTTTTGCCATGTTGATTTTTACACTGTTTACCCAATGTATTGAGCGAATCGAGGTAGATACCAGTACGGAGCCTGAACGCATTGCCATTGACGGTTTTATTACGAATGAATCAAAAATTCACGAGGTCAGGATAATGCGTACGGTCAAATTTTCCAATGAATTAAATAAACCTGTTACAGATGCTATTGTTCAGATAGAGTCCTCGGATGACCAGGTAATTGATCTTGAAGAATATGAACCGGGTTTTTATAAAACATCACGTTGTTTCAAAGCGGAAAAAGGTGTCTCGTATAAAGTAGTAGTTCGTTTTGAAGGAAAGGTAATTGAATCCATTGAGCAAATACTTCCTGACTACGTTCCTGTTACAGGTGTTAAATTTCGTGCTGAAACGAGAAAAATATTCAGGGAAATAGATAATGAAGTTGTAGAAGAGCCGGGAATTGTTGTTAGCACCTATTTAAACCAAACAGAAAATAATCCTGACCATTACTTCTGGCAGCTGGTACCTACATATATCTGGGACGCGCAAAGGGCACAATCAGATTTAGTAAGAAGGTGTTGGATAAGAAACCCAAGTAGATTTCAGAATGTCCTCGTCCATAAAGAGCGTAATGGGGGATATGACAAGGACCTTGTATTCATCCAGGCTACCCGCGATATGGAAATAAAATATGGATTGGAGATTATTCAATATAATATTAATGAGGACGCTTTTCATTTTTGGGAACGTATTAAAAAACAAAAAGAAAATGTAGGGAGTATATTTGATTCACCTCCCTCCTCTATCCAGGGTAATTTATACAACATTGATAATCAAAAAGATATTGTTCTGGGTTATTTTGGGGTTTATAATAAAAGTGTCCAACGAATATTTGTAAGCCTTGATGAATTGCCATACAATCTGGATTTAGTAAATATTTGTGCACGACTATTTCGTGGCCGGCCCTATGAATGTGTCAACTGCCTGAGATACCCCGGCGGCTCAAGTTCAACCCAAAAACCCTCATGGTGGGAAGATTAATGGTTGACTTAAAATGCACCATATCCATGCTGATCACATTGCTATTCACTACATCGGTATTGTCGCAAGGTCGTATTCCCTCTGAACGAGTATACCTGAAGACAGACCAGCCTTTTTATTCATCAGGTGAATTGTTCACCTACCATGCTTTTGTTGTTCCATCGCAGGCAAATAATGTTACAAGCGCTTATATCTACGTCGATTTTGTTGATTCAAATGGCAATGTAAGCATACACCAAAAAATAAAAGCAAAAGATCGGATTGGAAAAGGTGAAATATTACTACCAGCCAACCTTGAAACCGGCGACTATAGATTATTTGCTTATACCAAATCAATGTTTGAGGATATTGAAAACCTTGCCAATGTAGCTACAATAGGTATCTACAATGCTGAAAGCCTTTTAGAGCCTGGTGAATTTCAAACTGTACCTTTTCAAATATTTACAAGAGCTGAAGGAGGTAAATTACTTACTGGTCGATCAACAAAAGTATACTATGAAGTTATAGGCGAGTTTCCGGCAAAATTAGAAATCATTGAATTGATCGATATAAATGGTGAAGTTGTATTTAAAATTGACAAGAAACATACATCGGGGATTATAGAACTTAACCCATCAGCCGGTCAATCCTATCGATTCAATATAAATCATAGTGGTAATTTATTTCCCGGGGTAAGTGATTCGGGAGTCATAGTTAGAGTTGATGAAAAATCAGAAAGTTTTGAAGTTTCGGTTATTACTGGTTTATTGAGTACCGGACCTTTACGAATTGTTGTACATCAAAGTGGACAAACCTATTTAGAAAAGGACTTAGAAATTGATGAAAACAGTAACGAAGTTTTTCAGCTTTTTAAACCTGAGCTACCTGACGGACTTATTACGATAACAATTTTTAATAAAGACAGGATACTTAGTGCAAGAACTGTGTTTAATGCTTTTCAAAATAACCAACTTGCTGTAAATATAAATATTCAAAAACAAGCATTTTTAAAACGCGAAAATGTAGATGTATCAATTGGAGTTTCACATAATGGCAAAAAGATTAAATCGACTACTTTTTTGATTGTAAAAAAAGAAGAAAGTAGAAATGGGAAAAATGAAAATTCTGAATTGTTAAGTCTTTATTTGCCAGACGTTCAATACAATATTGTAGATAAATTTCAATCGGTAAATGACTATTTAATTGGTTTGGAACCTCAAACATTTACAAAAAATATCTCAACATTCAGTCCTGAAATTGAACAAATACTTTCATGCAACATTGATCCTGCCAGTCCTGGATTTTCAGAAGAATTATCGTTCGTATCAGGGTATTTCATAACTGATTATCACACTTCTGAAACAAGATTTGCAAATGAACAGCTTAAATTCAAAATTCCTGATTTTGGTAACAGTAATGATATTTGGTTCTATGGATTTAGTTCCATGGGTGAAAGAATTGGAGAAATATTTGTATCCAGGAGAAATGAAATACCCAAAAGAAAATATCCTGGTATAGCCTCCTTCCCTGAAATGAATAACGAGGTAATCACTTATTTAAACAAAATAAAACAGAGAAATACAATATCAAAAGTTTATGGAAACCCTAAACTGGTTGGAGAGGTTAATGAATCAAAAGATGAAGTTAATATTGTTGTGTCCCCTGCCGAGTATATGGAATTTGAAGGAATGAAAGATTTTGTTATTAGTGTAATTCCAAAGGCATCAGTAAAGAAAAAAAATGGCATGGAAAATATTGTTCTGATGCCCTCTCATTCTTATAATAAGTTTAAAGAAAGCCCGGTTTATTTTATTGACGGATATCCAACATTTAATGGTACGCTTGCATTAAGCTTAGATCTTCAATCAATCGATTATATTGAGATAATAAACTCTCTGGATAAAATGGCTCCTTTTGGATTATTAGGAAGAAATGGAGTATTTAAAATAACATCAAATGATCCTGATCAAAGTATGGCAGATACTCTTTTAAGCCGATCATATAAGCAAACAGGGCTGGACTATTCATACAATACAATGGATAACCAGGTTATCAGGGACAGGGGTAATGTTAATTTTCCGGATTTCAGAACATTGTTATACACAAGTTTGCCAAACAAATCTGACGTAGGTGGAACAAGTGTATTTTCATTTCAAACAAGCGACATTACGGGCAAATTCAGGTTAAGCGTTTATGGGATTACCAATGACGGTATTCTGTTTACGAAATCATCTTCATTTGAAGTTAGTGTCCCGGTTAAATAAATAGATTTGAATTAAAATAACTGCAGTTACTTCAGCACCAAGTAAAAAAAAGAGGTTTACAATATTGCAAACCTCTTTTAAATCACTTTAAGTTACTAGTATTAATTAGCTGCCTCCCAGGTAGTTTCTGTTACTCTTGGGTCAATTTTAGTAAAGATAGCTCCTCCATCTCTCAAATCAACATTGGTGTCATCAAGACGATTAAACCTACGAAGGTCTATCCAACGGTGTCCACCTTCTGCCCACAACGAATACCTGCGCTGTATTAGCAGTTCGTCAGTAAATTCGCTATCAGAAGAAGCTGTAGTTATTGAAGTATCACCAATTCCCCAGGTATTACGTACATTGTTAATTGCCTGTATTGCCATGGCTTTATCTACTCCACCAAACCATTCCGCTTCTGCTTTTATGAGAATAAGTTCCTCATTTCTGATAAACGGTATCGGATCTACATTCGAAGGCCATCTTTTATCCTGATATTCACCCGGAAGATCCGCGCCTAGTGTAGCACTGACAACAGGCTCCAATCGCTTGTAAATTTTATTTTCAACTCGTATATCATTCGGTATCGCATCTTCAACAACTGAAGGATGCACAATTAGAATGGTATTGGTGCTTGCATCCAATGGATAAAATAAAGGATTATTTACATCCGGAGCATTTCCATAAACATGTGCAGGACCTACCATCATGGCTGCCTCACTTCTGCCATCGTTCATATCAAAGAATGATTGGTTAAGTGCTGCTATAGCGCCAGAAAAGTCACCATCATATATAGCAACTCTTGCTGCAATTGCACGGTTAACTTTCGCCATTTCCGATGGTGAGTCAAAACCAGCCCATCCATTCGTAAGCGTAAAAGCAAATTCTGCACTTTGAAGATCACTGAATCCATCATCCAGAATAGCACGGATTCGTGCCAGGGCAGCATCTTTGTCCAATATTGGTCCCGGATCTAAGGGATCTTCAACATCTACACGAATCCCGTTGTCCCACTGTTGCATCAGGGGCCATATAAGCTGGTATCCTTTTATTGTTTTTGCAAAACCACTATATCCTGCAGATTCAGCAGTATTTAATACGCTATTATTGGCAGGATCTACTGCATCGATAAGCACATTTGCCTGCTTTACCGCCAGGTATGGAGACAAATAGGTTCCATTAGAAGCGAAGAAATCAGGATATGTACTACCGCTTACCCCTAACCAGTCATTGATAAACCGTGGATCAGAGCCAAAAAATGCCCAAACCTCACGTCCAAAAGATCCAAACATTTGAGTAGCGTTTGAGAAATATGCACGATGACGTGCCTCTAATCCTGTAACAAGTCCTTGCAATGTTGCTTTGGAAGCATCTTTACCCACTGCAGCAAGAGATGGGTTATTTGGATCGAACTGCTCTTCATAATTACAACTGGCAACTATTGCCATTGCAATAAGCAGTAAACTAAATTTATATATATACTTTTTCATAATAAAATTCATTTAAATATTAAAAATCAACAGCAAGGTGGAACAACATCCTTCTTGAACTCGGATACGGCGTTACCTCAATAGCTGATGTAATTGCCTGAACGCCAAAATTCGATACTTCAGGATCGTAACTTCCATAATCGGAGAATAGAAGAATATTATTTCCGGATACTCCAAGTTTTAAATTACTTACGGAGCCACCAAACCATCTTGTCATAAGCTCTGAAGGGAAGGTATAATACAAGCCAACTTCACGCAGTTTTGTGTAGGATGCATCTTGTACATACACACTGGTCTGTCCTTCTACTGCCCACAGTAGCAACCGGTTTAAGCCGAAAGTAGGAGCTTGTGAACCATCTACAGGATCACTCCATCCCGGTGTAGATGCACCATCATCCCATAAAAGGGCTGATAAATTTATGTTTTTATGCCCTTGCGCAGTGTGGAGTAAAAAGTTGAATTTGAAATTTTTGAAAAATGTAAATTCATTGTAGAATGAACCTTGCCATTTGGGCAATCGATCACCTAATACAGTCCACCCAAGAGGTGTTTCATCGGTTCCCGAAGGATTACCAACAATTGTAGTAGGCGAAAATCCTTCTGCAATCATATAAGTTCCAAGTGAAGGACCAAAACCACCAATGGTATAAGGAGGTATCGATAAACGAGTAATTTCCACTTTGTTATCCCAATACATTAATCGGGTAAACCATGAGAAATTTGTATTTCGTATCGCCTGGTAATTCAAAGCAAACTCAATTCCCTTATTAGTCATATCAGCCGCATTGGTAGCTATGGCAGTGATTCCCGAAGACTCAACAGGTTGCTGGTCCAGAATAAGGTCATTAACAGTCTTTACATAATATGTTAACTCAAATCCTAATTTATTATCAAGAAAACCCATATCCAACCCCATTTCAATTTCAGATGCTGTTTCAGGCTCCAGGTCAGAGTTAACTGCACGAACACCTACTTGTCCACCGAGATTGCCTCCAATGAGTTGCGGAGTAAGTGATTCAAATGTATTACCAAATAGTGGTAAACCGCCTGTTTCCCCATAAGCTACCCTCAATTTAAGTTGGTTGACCGTTGATGAGCTCCAAAAATCAAAATTTGCAATATTGGCAGCTACAGAAGCTTTTGGAAAACCATAGAATTTTTCCTGGTCCCTGTTGAGCGTTGAACGGTCGAACCGAATTCCCAACGTTCCAATAATTTTATCCTCCCAGTTTATTTCTTCCTGGGCAACGATTCCCTGGTCGATTACATGGCCTTCCACGTCTGCCTGGGTTGAAACAACCTGCGCCCAACCAAGGTTTGTCTGGCCGGCAGCTAAACCCTGGCCTCTAACAAGCAGGAGATCCCTGTCTTGTGTCAACCAGGTTGTACCAATTTGAGTATTGAAATTTATAGATCCGGCATTTGTATTCCAAATAAGGAAAGCCTGTGCATTGGTGTTGAAATTTTCCTGTTTGCCATGCATTACATCACCTGGATTTGCCAAAGCACGCTGGTGCTGTAGAATTTCCGGAAAATAAACCAAGGTACGTGCACTTAGGAAATCAACCCCACCATTGAAAGTAAATTTGACCAATGAATTTGGGGATTGGAAAATATTCCAGTTCAAACCTCCTGCAGCAATAAACCTGTCAACATCCTCTGTATTTTTTGCTAGATCACGAATAGCCAATGGATTGTCGTTAAAGTATGGATTATCCGGATAGTTACCACTTTCATCGGGCTCTAGTCCAGCATAGGTGGGTGTATAAGCTATATTATAACCAAGACTACCACCAGTATTGTTCTGGTTACCTGTAAATCCTCGGTCTGTAGCTGTTTTAGCATAGTTTGTGCTAAGCGTAAAATCCAATTTAGGGCTTAATTTATGGTCAATATTTGCACGAAGGCTATACCGGTTAAAACCGGTGTTTTTCACAATTCCATCTTCAGCCTGAGATCCTGCCGAAACAAAAAATTTCGTTTTGTCAGTACCACCGGCTACACTGATTTGGGTATTGCTCAGCATGCCTTTCTCGCCGTAGAGCGTTTCTTCCCAGTCAATATTTCCATTTTGAGCAAGTTTGGATTTTTCAGCATCCCCGGCGGCACCTGTACCATATACATTATCAATTTTGGTGTTGTCCCAACCTTCAAATCCCTGGAAATTTAAAGCTTCATTCCATCCAATATCCTGTCGGAAACTCACTTTGGTTTTTCCTGCCTGTCCGCGCTTTGTAGTAATGATAATAACACCTGCATTTGCACGTGTTCCATATATTGCTGCTGCAGATGGACCTTTAAGGACCTCTATACTCTCGATGTCATCAGGATTAATATCAGCAATCCTGTTTGAAGCATTATCTTGTGTAGCCGTGGTCTGGCCTCCACTTGCACCACTAACCTGCGTACGTCCATTGCGAATAACTGAATTGTCAATATACACTCCATCGATGATATACAATGGCTGGCTTGATCCGGCACCTAATGTAGATATACCCCGCAACTGAACATTTACTCCTCCTCCTGGTGCTCCACCGTTCGATACCATATTAACTCCGGTTAATTTACCATACATGGCGTTGTCGAGCGTTGATTGAGTTGTGTTACCGGTAAGTTCTTCCCCTGAAATTGAGGACACAGCATTGGCCAGGTTCGATCGTTTAACTGAAGATGCCAAACCAGTGATAACCACCTCTTCGAGGTTTGTAACATCCTCATCCAGTTTAATATCAAGCGTGGTGGTACTTGAGCTTACAGGTTGTTCGATGGTCACATACCCAATAAATGAGTATAAAAGGGTTGTGCTTCCTTCGGGAACCTCAACGTTATAATAACCTTCAATATCGGTTATTGTTCCCGTAGTCGTACCCTTTACGATTACGTTTACACCGGCAAGTGGTTCTCCTGTAAATGAGTCGGAGATCCTGCCGTTAATTGAGAATCCCTGACCGTACGCAGTAGCGCTAATTAATAAAGCAACTGCATACAAAGCCAGGGCTTTGTAATAGTGTTTCATAGGCGTTTAAACTTTTTTTAATTGATTTAATCGATGAAATTATGATTTTGAATGATAATACCAAAGAAACACACCATAATAAATGTTAAAATTTAACTATTTACTCCAAATAAAATTTTAAATAAGAGGATGGTGACGAATAATCAGGAGGTTTTTAAATAAATGGTAAATAATTTACAATTCTCCCCTGAAGTATTTTTTTTTAATTTTATGTTCCATGGTAGGATAGAATATTCATTCAATACTTGATTTTTAAAAATTAGAATTTATTGAAATCAGCCTGAAATATTCCCCATAAATCATGGAAAGATCTTCTGAGGATCTGAAATACAACCCATTGCTACGGATAAACTCCTTCATCTCTCTTACATATGGATCAAAGGATGTGTAATTCTCCTTCCGTTTTTGAGGTATTACAATCATTTCCCCATTTTTAAAAAAG
>CAZONK010000002.1:0-53371 GCA_964581095.1 uncultured Roseivirgaceae bacterium | reverse complement strand
ATGTCGAGAGTTGATTTAAAAAGTGGAGTACCACCGCCTACTTTGCTTTTCAAATCATCGAGCTCATCATAGAAAATTGACCCATCGGAACTAAAAATACTGTTTTCATAAATTGTAAGATTTTGCGGCAGTTTGCTGTCGAAACCAGAACTAAAAGCTGCGAGAGCTGCGTTATCTCCAGGGCCTAATACGCTCATAAATAGTTTTGAAGCCTGAATTCTGCTGTGATTCGGATCGGTTCCACTTATACTTCCAGATTGGTCAATTAGCATTGCGGCTGAGTAACTATCTGATGAATTGATATTAGATTCCGAGAAATTTTCTGGAGTAAAATCAAAAGTAAAAGAACCAAATGTTGCGTCGCTCAAAACAAAATCATTTTGAGTAAGTCCTGTGACAAAATTACCGTTACTATCTAAAATAAATATATCCAATACAAATGATGCACTGCTGGAAGTTGATGAAGTAACTCTCGAATCCATTACACCACCCGAAGGCAGGGATTCAGGCGAAAGCCGCAATTCTATATCCGTGGCAATATCTTTCACAACAGTTACATCATCCAAACCTTCAATAAAACCATTTCGCGTTATTCGAACACTATAATCACCTGTTGGTAGATCTTCAAAAAGTGTTGTATTTTCACTTGAACCGAGACTTCGAGAATCAATTACATCTGAGCCGGACAATATTTCGATGAATGCGTTGAATATCGCTCCTCCAAAATTGTCTTTTACGACCACATTTAAATCACCCAAAGTTTTTACCATTGTCACACTAAGCTGGCTGGTCTGGTTAGGATTTACAACTGTGCTCGATGTTGTTGGATCGAATCCATCTTTCGTAAAACTTAACTCATAATTTCCTGTTTCTATATCATTGAAACTAAATTCACCTGAAGCATTTGTCTGGGTATTACCAATTTCTGTTGATCCCATTTTTAAAGAGACACTTACACCTGCAACAGATAACCCGTTATCATCTGTCACATTACCTGATATATTTCCATTTTCAGCTATAAATGTGACTTCAACTTCCTGGATAATCGCTGAAGATACATTAACGGATTTTTCGAAATCGACAAATCCTTCCTTTGTGACCATGATCTGGTAATTTCCTAATGGAACATTCGAGAAAACAAAAAGTCCGGAACCACTGGTACTTGTGGTTTGAATTACTTCCGAATTGCTCAACAGTTTGACCAGCGCTGAAGACACCGGTATCCCATCACTTAGTACAATTCCTGTAATATTTCCCAACACGGGTTCTTCTTTCTTACAAGAAAAGAGTGAAATGGTTAAAAACAATAAAAAAATATAATGTAGATTTCTCATGGTGGTTAGTTTAATAGGTGACTTTTTTTGTGTGGTAAATTACTTCCATAAAAAATATAAAAACAATACCTACATGTAGGTATTTTCATAATTAATTGTACTAATAGTGGATGATTTATTGTATTCTTTCAAGAAACTCTGATGTCTTCGCAACAAGTGTCCTTGAATCATCGGCAAGTTCTTCCTTTTCCCAGGGATGGCTACCTCCAAAAGTATGTGTAGCGGAATCGATAATAAAGAGCTCTGAATTCATACTCCATGACTTCAAATCAGTGGCCATGGAAAATGGCAATGTTTCGTCGTTTGTGCCATGACATATTAGCCAGGGTACCGAAATTTTATGTGCGGCCTTTGGAATATCCAAACGTTTCTTATTTCCTATAAAATTTGTAACCAATTGATAGTAAAGGGGCATATTCTGCTCGGTACGGGTATTGTATATGTACAATACTCCTTCCTTTTTCCATTGTTGCAATATTTCTTCAGGCCACCTGTTTGACAAGTCTGAGATGGCAGCCCAGGTAACCAGTCCTTTCACACGTTTGTCTTCTGCAGTTTTCAAAATTACCAATCCACCACCACGGCTATGTCCTATGAGGAATATTTTATTGAGATCGATTTCATCAATTGGTATATCCAGTTCATTTCCTGTCAAATAGTCCAGCATCACCTCAACATCATCTAATTCAATTGTAAAATTGTTGGAACCGAATGCCTCCAGATCTGCAAAATCAATGGGATTATCCAGGGTAGTGCCATTGTGAGAAAGGTTTAATTTACTAAATACAAACCCTTTTCGGGCGAAATAATCAGCAATCAGATTGAACGATCCCCAGTCTTTAAATCCTTTAAATCCATGGATAAAAAGGATTACAGGTTTTTTTGAACCATCGGGTACGTACCTGATATCTGCCAGCATTCGCCGATTGTTATGTAAAGAGTTAAGGATAATTTCGTCAATTATTTTCACGCTGTGGATATTTTTTTACGCAATATTAAGAATTACGTACTTTGTTTTCATTTCAATTTGGTAGTAATATTGTACCTCTTTCCCGCAATGAAAATAAGATTAAAACAAATACAAGCTCCAATTGCAACGGAGATGGAGGAATTTGAAAAGAAATTCCGCAATTCAATGAAAAGTAATGTGCCTCTTCTGGATAAAATCATGAACTACATTGTGAAACGGAAAGGCAAACAAATGCGCCCGATGTTTGTTTTTTTGAGCGCCGGCGTGAGTGGAGAAATCAGTGATGCTACATACAGGGGCGCTTCATTGATCGAATTGTTGCATACAGCTACCCTTGTGCATGACGATGTGGTAGATGACGCCAATTACCGCAGGGGCTTTTTCTCCATCAATGCGCTATGGAAAAACAAAATTGCCGTTTTGGTAGGTGATGTTTTACTTTCCAAGGGGTTATTATTATCCGTTGATAATCAGGATTTTGACCTTCTCAAAATTGTATCGGCTGCGGTAAAAGAAATGAGCGAAGGCGAGTTACTCCAGATGGAAAAATCACGAAGCCTGGATATTACCGAAGAGGTGTACTATGATATTATCAGGCAAAAAACCGCATCGCTCATATCATCTTGTTGTGCAGTAGGAGCGGCGTCAACCTCACCGGGAAATGGACAGATTAAGAAAATGAAGCTGTTTGGTGAGAAAGTAGGTATGGCATTCCAGATTAAAGATGACCTTTTTGATTATGGAAATGAGGAAATTGGAAAACCACTGGGCATTGATATCAAGGAGAAAAAAATGACACTGCCTTTGATCTATTCGCTAAAGAATTCTTCATGGATTGAAAAAAGAAAAATTATTCGAATGGTTCGGAACCATGATAAATCAGGAAGCGTAGAAAATATTATTGAATTTGTTCGTGAAAGGGGTGGAATCGACTATGCCCGGTCGGTGATGAAAAGGTATCATGAAGAAGCCCTTGAAATACTTAATGAATTCGAAGATTCTTCCTATAAAAATTCATTGATTGATATGGTTGCTTTTACAATTGAGAGGGAGAAGTAAAAGTAAAAGTGGAATACTGGAATACTGGAATACTGGAATATTGGAGGGATGGAATGGAGAAATGCTAAATCCAATCACTTTAAATTCGTAAATTTCCGGGAAAAAATTGATAGTCACCTCAAGGCTTACGTCTCCTGACAGTTAACTGTACATATAAATATTATTGATTATGAAATCTATAATTATGAAAACAATATTGCCAACAGTATTTGGAGTATTGGCTGTACTTGGGCTATTAGTTGTTTTTAATTTAATCGTGTATGATGGCGATATATTTACCAAACCAGACAATGGATTTCTTAAATACTTTGTGCCAATTTCAACGATCATTGCAATTACAATTCAAGCTATTTTAACAATTCCGTTTTGGAAGAAATTTAAAACACAAGGGAAGATACTTGGGCTAACGCTTATTCAATTTACAGGTTTTCTTTGCATAATTTCTGGATTGACTTTCGGTTTAGTATTTTGGGAAAGAAGCTATGGTGTGGATGAGTTCTTTTTAGTTACTTTCACAGGAATAATTACTTTCTCTGTATATTGGACAATCAATTTGTTGACTTTGAGACAATTGGATAAGTTATAGAATGACAAAATAGCTCGACAAAAACGACCAAATCAAAATGGCAGTTCAAGTGTATTTTGCTCAGGGTTATTAGTTCAGATTGGTTTTCAACAATCGAGCCTGTTTATCCGTTTCAGGTTATTCTTCCAAAAGTTCACTTATAAGCTTATTGAACTTTTCGTCAAAAATTTTATAATATTTTCCTGTGGCAGGGCCTGGATAAGAAGAAATCAGAGGTCTTATTGTAATTGGGAATACCTGAAATTCTTTAATTACCTATTAATTAGTCACTTACGATCAATCTCATACCATTGTAATCCTCATTCGTAACAATAATTCCCATTTGCTACTGGTTTTTCGAAGATTTTTGCCTTAAATTGGGAAAAAGTGGTAAAAAGTGGGGCAAAGTGGTTGACTTTACCGAATTTTTACTGATGTTTGTTACTAGAGCAATTGTACTCGGGGGATTATGTTGTTTATCACAGGAGAATATGAATGTAAACTGGATGCCAAAGGCAGGTTGGTCTTGCCATCCAGGCTAAAGGCATCGATCCCCGATGCTTCCGGTTCCCATCTGTTTCTTGTCAAAGGATTTGAACCTTGCCTTCTGCTGTATCCCCAGGTTGAGTATAAGAAAATATTTTCAAGGATTGCAGGCCTCAACGAATTCAATGTTGAATACAGGAAGCTACAACGTAATTTTTTTAGGGGAACCATGCAGGTTGAGTTAGATAATTCAGGAAGGTTCCTGATTTCCAAATTTATGCTGGCGTATGCCGGGATTGATCGGGAAAGCGTAATGGTAGGGATGGGAAATCGAATGGAAATATGGAACCCTGATAAATACGATGAGTTTCTTATCAAGGATCCCCAGGAATTGTCTGAATTGGCTGAAAAATATTTGAATGAATAATGCTGGCACTAATGGCTGAATCATATCATAAACCTGTTTTGCTCGATGAAAGCATAGCGGCATTGGATGTGGACCCAACAGGGACATATGTTGACCTTACCTTTGGTGGTGGAGGTCATTCAGCCAGGATAATCGAAAAACTAACAACGGGTAAACTTTTCGCTTTTGACCAGGATCCTGATGCAAAGCCCAACACCCTGGCATATAGGAATGATGATCGGTTTGTATTTATTGAATCAAATTTCCGTTACCTGCAACGGTATTTACAAATGTACGGTGTGAATGAAGTTCAAGGCATACTTGCCGACCTGGGTGTATCATCACATCAGATCAACGAGGGACCGCGTGGTTTTAGTACACGGTACAATGCCCAACTTGATATGCGAATGAGCCAGCAGGGCAGTAAATCAGCGAAACAGGTTTTAAACGAATATACGGAAACAGAACTACAAAATATATTCGGACAATATGGTGAGGTGAGAAATGCAAAAACTTTGGCGAACGCAATCGTGAGTCAGCGCCATATAGAGCAAATCAAAACGACAGATCAATTAAAGGCAATTGCATCAAAAACTGCACCACGGGGAAGGGAGATGAAGTATTATTCTCAGATATTTCAGGCGCTAAGAATTGAAGTAAATGATGAAATAAACGCCCTGAAAGAGATGCTTCAGCAGTCTGTTGAATTGCTGTCAAAGGATGGCCGACTTGCTGTAATATCCTATCATTCACTTGAAGATCGTCTTGTAAAAAACATCATGCGTTATGGCAATTTTGAAGGAAATCCCGAAAAAGATTTTTATGGAAACCTGATAAGGCCGATTGAACCTGTGGTTCGAAAGCCAATTGTACCGGGAATGGATGAAATCACTCAAAACAAACGAGCAAGGAGTGCAAAATTAAGAATTGGTAAAAAGTTGTAACCATGGAAGAAAACACATACAAAATTCATCCCGAGAGTAAATCAAGAAGCATTTTCAGGAGAATTGAGCAATGGATTAACCTGGAAAATGTATTTGAAGATGGGTTACCGGTAAAATATGCTCCACATGTACTTTTCATAACAGTCCTGGGAGTAATTTATGTAGGCAATACGCATTATAACGAATCTACTCAACGCAATATCAACAAAATTCAAGTGGAGACCGAGGATCTCAGGGCTGATTACACAACCCTCAAGGCAGATTATATGTATGCACGGTTACAATCGGAAGTAGCCAAAAAACTCGAAGTAAGTGGCATTGTAGAAAGCGAAACCCCTCCAACTAAAATAATAGTGAAACCTGAATGAACATCAAGAATTCCATATTGGTAAGAGTAAGGGTGGCATTTATTGTTGTCTTTCTGTTTGGGCTCCTGATTATTTATAAAATTACAAATATCCAGTTTGTTCAAGGTGAAAAATGGATGGCAATGGCTGAAAAAATTGGCCTGCAATATCGAACCGTAAAAGCAACCCGGGGAAATATACTATCTGACAATGGTAGCTTACTCGCAACCTCACTCCCTTTTTATAAAGTTGCTTTTGATCCTTCAAGGGCCTCTCAGGAATTGTATCAGGATGGAATTGACTCTTTATGTTTCCTTTTGTCGAAGACGTTTGGGGATAAATCAGTGAAAGAATATAAACAACGGATAAATAATGCCCGCGTCTCTGGCAAAAAGTATGTTTTGCTAAACAGGAAACAGATCAACTATCAACAGAAAAAGGAAATGAGTACCTGGCCAATTTTAAGGGCAGGAAGAATGAAAGGGGGGGTAATATTCGAAAAATCAGAAAAAAGATTCAAACCGTTTACCTATTTGGCGAACCGTACCATCGGATATTTAAATTCCAATAGTGAGGGCGCAGGCCTCGAGTATAGTTTCAATGCAGATTTGGCCGGGAGTGATGGAAAAGCCCTCTATCAAAAGGTAGCAGGAGGAAACTGGAAACCTTTATACAACGGTGACGAAGTACGCCCTGTTGATGGATATGACCTTGAAACAACGATTGACGTAAATCTCCAGGATATTACTGAACATGCTTTATTAAGTGCATTGGAAAAACATAATGCCGATTATGGGAGTGTTGTGGTAATGGAGGTAACTACAGGAGAGATCAAGGCCATATCGAATCTAAGTAAATATAAGAGTGGGAAGTATGGTGAACGATATAACTATGCTGTTGGTGGCCATGGTTTGCGCGAACCCGGATCTACTTTCAAACTCGTAACAATGCTGGCCCTTCTGGAAGAAAACAACATTAAACTTTCTGACACAGTTGCTACAGGCAATGGCAGGTTAAAAATTTATGATAGCGAGATTCGCGATCATCATGAAGGAGGATATGGCACTATAACAGTGGAGGAAGCATTCGAATTATCTTCCAATGTAGCAATGGCAAAACTTGCTGATAAGTATTTTGGTTTGAAACCAGATGTTTTCTACAACTACATCGAAAATCTTGGCCTTACAAAACCACTCGGGTTCCAGATGATGGGTGAAGGGATACCCAAAGTAAAAACCACAGATAAATGGAGTGGGCTTACACTTCCGTGGATGGCGCACGGCTATGGTCTTGAACTCACCCCATTGCAAACGCTTACTTTGTACAACGCCGTGGCCAACAATGGTGAAATGATTAAGCCAATTATTGTTAAGAAAATTTTCAGGGCCGACAAAGAAATAACCAGTTTTCAAACATCGAGAATTACCAAAAGGATATGTTCAAAGAAAACATTAATTAAGCTGCAAAAAATGCTGGAGGGTGTTGTAGAGACAGGAACCGCAAGCAACATACAAACGCCTCTTTATAAAATTGCAGGCAAAACAGGTACTGCAGTTACATTAAAAAATGGGAAGTATCAAAAGGAATACTACACTTCTTTTGTTGGATATTTTCCAGCAGATAATCCTAAATACAGTATGATAGTTGTGATTGAGAATCCCAGGGGTTTTTACAAATATGGTAATAACGTTGCTGCCCCGGTTTTCAGGGAGGTTTCTGATAAAATATTTGCTAATAACATTCAGATGCATGAGAGTTTTGCAACATCAGTTGAAATACCAAAAGGAATTTTTCCTGTTATACGATCAGGAAATGTTGATGACCTGACACTTATATGTAATGCATTAGGAATTTCCAATCATAATCTTTCTGATGAGAAGTGGGTAAAATCCAGAATCAATAACAACTCTATTGACTGGCGAAAAAATACTATTCTAAACAACCTCGTTCCTGATGTTACGGGTATGACGTTGCGAGATGCAATGTTTTTACTTGAAAACCAGGGTGTGCGTGTAAATTATAAGGGAAAGGGTAGGGTTGTAAAACAATCAGTTAGCCCGGGGAAATCTGTAGGTGGTACCTCAAAAATACTACTGACACTAGGATAAATGAAATCGCTGAAGGACATATTGTACAATGTACGCCTTATAGAAGTTTCCGGTGATATGGAATCGGAAATCAGTTCTATTGCTTTTGACAGCCGGGATGCGGTGAATGGAGGTCTTTTTGTAGCAATTCAGGGTACGCAGTTTGATGGTCACGATTTTATTGAGAGCGCGATCAAAAACGGAGTTACTGCAATAGTTTGCAAATATGCACCAATAGTACCTGATAATGTCGCCCTTATAAAAGTAGAGGACCCCTCTGGGGCGCTTGGAATAATTGCTTCAAACTGGTTTAATAATCCTTCAAAAAAACTAGAGCTTATTGGAGTAACCGGCACAAATGGTAAAACCACAACTGCTACTTTACTTCATAATGTGTTCACGCGACTTGGTTATCGGTCGGGATTATTTTCGACTGTTACAAACATGATTGGAGAAAAGGAGTTTGAAGCAACACATACCACACCAGATCCTATAATCTTGAATTCCATGCTTTCAAAGATGGTTGAGGAAGGTTGTACACATTGTTTTATGGAAGTAAGCAGTCACTCAATTATTCAACAAAGAATAAACGGCCTTGAATTTAAAGGAGCAATTTTTACTAATATTTCGCACGATCACCTCGATTATCACGGGTCATTTGACGCATATATCAAAGCAAAAAAGCTTTTTTTTGATACGTTGCCCTCTTCGGCTTTCGCCCTTGTAAACGCCGACGATAAGCGCGGAAAAATAATGATTCAAAACACAAAAGCACATAAAGTGACTTTTGGATTAAAAAATATTGCTGACTACAAAGCGCGTGTGTTATCAAACACATTTGAGGGACTTGAATTAAATATAGGAGGCAATGAAATCTGGTTTAATATGATTGGAGACTTTAATGCCTATAACATTTTAAGCGTATATGGCGCATCAGTAGAAAGCGGAAAGAGTGAAGAAGAGGTATTAACTGTTTTGTCGGATGTAAGGCCGGCCCCCGGAAGGTTCGAACAAATTAAATCAGACTCGAACATTATTGGAATCGTAGATTATGCACATACACCGGATGCTTTGGAAAATGTATTACGAACTATTCAGGTAATTAGAACCGGAAATGAAAAAGTAATAACGGTGGTAGGGTGTGGTGGTGACAGGGATAAAGAAAAACGGCCTGTTATGGCTTCAGTTGCTTGCAAATTGAGTGATAAGGTAATTTTTACATCTGATAATCCCCGCAGTGAAGACCCTGAAATAATTATTGAAGAAATGAAAACGGGAGTAAGCCCGATTGATTATAAAAAAACACTTTCCCTGGTCAACAGGGAAGAAGCGATAAAAACTGCATGTATGATGGCAGTAGATAAAGACATCATCCTGGTAGCAGGAAAAGGGCATGAAACATATCAGGAAATAAATGGCAAAAGATTACCCTTTGATGATAAAGTTATACTCGAAAAAATGCTTGAATTAACGAAACAGTAATGCTTTATTATTTATTCGACTATCTCGACAGGGAATTTGATCTGATAGGTGCAGGTGTATGGCAATATATCTCATTCAGGTCGGGTATGGCTATTATTTTTTCATTGCTTATTTCAGTAATTTTCGGGAAAGGCCTGATCAAATACCTTAAAAAGCTTCAGATTGGTGAAGAAGTACGCGACCTCGGACTGGAAGGTCAAATGGAGAAGAAAGGCACACCTACAATGGGTGGACTTATCATTATGCTGGCGATCATCATCCCAACATTGCTTCTGGCCAAATTGGATAATGTTTATATCATTTTATTATTAGTCAGTACAATATGGATGGGTAGTATCGGGTTTTTGGATGACTACATCAAGGTATTTAAAAAAGATAAAGAAGGATTACGTGGAAGATCAAAAATAATTGGCCAGGTTGGACTGGGTTTGATAGTTGGACTTACTTTGTATTTTCACGAGGATGTAGTGGTAAGGGAATTCTCAGAAACTTCGCCAACTTCCACTGAAATTTCAGCGCCTCAATACGAGGATGTTAAATCAACTATTACTACAATCCCATTTGTTAAAAACAACGTTGCTGATTACAAATCCATATCCATATTCGGTGATAAATACACATGGATTATTTATACACTCGTAGTAATTTTCATCGTAAGTGCAGTTTCAAACGGTGCAAACATTACGGATGGCCTTGATGGACTTGCTGCCGGGACCTCGGCAATTATTGTACTAACCCTGGCCATATTGGCATATGTTTCCGGCAGGGTTGATTTTAGCCAGTACCTGAACATTATGTATTTGCCCAACACCGGTGAACTTGTAATTTTTAGTGTGGCATTAGCAGGAGCATGCATCGGGTTTATTTGGTACAATGCTTTTCCAGCCCAGGTTTTTATGGGTGATACCGGAAGTTTGACGCTTGGTGGAATTATCGCTGTATTGGCAATTGCACTTCGAAAGGAATTCTTGATTCCCATACTATGTGGAATTTTTCTTATCGAAAATCTTTCGGTGGTTTTGCAAGTGGGATATTTCAAATACACAAAGAAAAAATATGGTGAGGGTAAAAGGATATTTCTTATGTCGCCTTTACACCATCATTACCAATTGAAAGGGTATCATGAAGCAAAAATTGTTACCAGGTTTTGGGTTAGCGGAATCCTTCTGGCTATCCTGACACTTGCAACATTGAAGTTAAGATAGAATAATGAAACAACGCATTGTTATATTGGGAGCTGGAGAAAGTGGCACAGGGGCCGCTTTGCTTGGTATATCCAAAGGGTACGAGGTGTTCGTTTCTGATAGTGGAGAAATCAGCTCGAAATCTATAAAAGAATTTAAAATAGCAGGAATTGATCACGAATCAGGGAATCATACACCAGGTAAGATCCTGGATGCTGATACTATAATCAAAAGCCCTGGAATACCTGAAGATGCTGACCTTGTGGTTAGAGCCAGGGAAAATGGTATTCCGGTAATTTCTGAAATCGAATTTGCTTTCAAACATTCTGTTGCAAAATTCATTGCAATAACTGGTACGAATGGAAAGACTACAACAACAAATCTTGTTTATCACCTGTTAAAGGAGTCAGGATTTAATGTTGGGTTAGCTGGTAATGTTGGTATAAGCCTTGCAAGACAAATTGCCACAGAAAATAATGATTGGTATGTCGTAGAGTTGTCAAGCTTTCAGTTGGATGGAATGTATGAATTTCACCCTTCTATAGCAGTTTTGTTAAATATAACTCCTGATCATCTCAATCGTTACAACCAGGATTTCTCAGAATATGTGGCTTCGAAATTCAGGATACTTCAAAACATGAAAGGGTCTGATGAATTCATTTTCTGGGCTGATGATGAAGTGATTTCTGAAAAGTTGAGTTTACGAAATATTGTTAGTATCCAAAGAGGAGTTTCTATAAATCATGATGGCACTTATGGATATGAGACCGAGAAATCATTGGTAATTAATGGATTTGAATTTGACAAGGTAAATCTTCCTTTGGCCGGCCGGCACAACTATGTGAATATGATGTGTGCTATAAGTGCTGCTCTTGCAGCAGGTGTTTCTGAGCAAAATATAAAAGACAATCTGGTTTCTTTTAAAAGCATTCCGCACCGGATGGAAAAGGTGGGGGAGATTAATGGGATTCAATTTGTAAATGATTCTAAAGCCACGAATGTGGATGCTACTTATTATGCACTGGATACTTACCCTTCAATTACATGGATAGCCGGTGGTCAGGACAAAGGAAATGATTATTCACGCCTTGTTTCTCTGGTAAAAGAAAAAGTTGACACACTTATATGCCTGGGAGTAGATAACACAAAACTGGAAGAAACATTCAGGCCGCACGTTGATAATATTTTTGAAACAGAGGATATAAAGGAGGCAGCAAAGAAGGGTCTTGAGTATTCAAAAAACAATGATGTGGTACTCTTATCTCCCGCATGTGCAAGTTTTGATCTTTTTCAAAACTATGAAGACAGGGGCGACCAGTATCGTGAAGCAATTGAAGAGCTCAGTAAAGAAATTAATGCAATGTCTGATCAAAATCAAAACAGGATATGATGAAAGCATGGACGCAAAAAAATTTACAGGGTGACCCCGTAATCTGGATGGTGGTGATTTTACTTGCTATCATGAGTATATTGGTTGTATATAGTGCAGTAGGGTCACTTGCATATCGCAATACAGAAGTTGTGGAGGTGTACCTGATAAAGCATTCTGCTTTGGTAATTCTTAGCCTGGTTGCCATGTGGCTGGCGCACAAAGTTGATTACCGGTATTATTCCCGCATTGCAAGGTTTGCGATGATCATTTCTGTGCCCTTATTACTATTTGCGTGGACATCAGGAACAACAATAAATGATGCTTCCCGATGGATCACAATTCCTGTTATCAAGCAGGTATTTCAACCCTCTGACCTTGCTAAACTTGCATTGATAGCCAGCCTGGCAAGTATGTTATCTAAAAGACAACAAAATATCTCTGACATAAAGGAATCACTTATACCCATGCTTGTTTGGATTGGGGCAATTGTTGGTTTGATTGCCATGACCGATTTATCTACTGCCTTACTACTGATTGTTACCTGCATGGTGGTAATGTATATTGGGCGTGTACCCGTTAAATACCTTGCTATGCTTGCTGTAGTTGGATTTTTGGTTGGTGTCGCTGCTGTTTCAATTGGGCAACGTGGGGAAACAGCCAGGAACAGGATTGAAAGTTTTTTGGATTCAGATCAACTTCCTTTTCAAGCGCAACAATCTCATATAGCAATAGCTACCGGCGGAATAACCGGGAAGGGCCCCGGACAAAGTGACCAGCGGAATTTTCTTCCACATCCGTATTCTGATTTTGTATATGCAATCATCATTGAAGAATATGGCATGATTGGAGGAATTTTCATTCTGGTACTTTACCTCATTTTATTATACAGGGGGATGCGTGCAGCGGCTAAAAGTGAACGTGCTTTTGGTGGATTACTGTCAGCAGGATTAGCATTTGCAGTGGTCATTCAGGCGATGGTAAACATGGCAGTAGTAGTTGGGTTAGGTCCAATAACCGGACTCCCATTGCCATTTTTAAGTATGGGAGGTACTTCCCTGTTTTTTACAGGGATATCGCTGGGTATCATACAAAGTGTAGCCCGGGGTGAAGTAGATTATTCATTTGATCAGGGAATGGGAGAGATTAGAAATATTTCTAAAGCAGCATAACTGAGAATATTTGGAGAAAAAAGAATCATATAGTCAAAATGAAAATTTCAAACTGATCTTCAGTGGAGGAGGTACGGGTGGGCATATATATCCCGCGCTTGCTGTAGCTGATAAAATCAAGGAATTGTATCCTGATTCAGAAATATTATTTATTGGTGCCAGGGGGAAAATGGAAATGGTAAAAGTACCCCAGGCAGGCTATGAAATTATTGGATTGTGGATCAGTGGATTACAACGGAAATTCACCCTCACAAATCTGATGTTTCCTATTAAAGTCTTGTTCAGTTACCTCCGTTCAAGAAGAATTCTGAGTGAATACCAGCCTGACCTGGTGGCAGGATTCGGTGGATATGCAAGCAGCCCGATTATGCTTGCAGCTTCAAAAAAAGGGATTAAAACATTGATTCAGGAACAGAATTCATATGCAGGAATTGCAAATAAAGCCGTGGCAAAAAAGGCAGATTCCATATGTGTTGCTTACGACAATATGGATAGATTTTTTCCTGAAAACAAGATAATAATTACCGGCAATCCGGTTCGTAAAGACATTTCAATAATACCGGATAATCCAAATGATGCATTCGAGTACTTTAATCTTGAAAAAAACATACCCGTTGTACTGGTACTTGGAGGGAGCCTTGGAGCCAGAACAATTAACGAAAGCCTGATTCAAAACATGATAAAATGGATTGAAGCAGATATCCAGGTATTATGGCAGACAGGAAAGTTATATAACTCCGAGATGAATAAGAGGATGGAAAAATTTGATGGGACAACCATTCACCTGTTAGAGTTTATCGATCGAATGGATTTCGCTTATTCTGTTGCGGATGTAGTTGTTTCAAGGGCAGGAGCTTTATCTATTTCAGAGTTATGTCTTGTAAAAAAACCTGTAATATTTGTCCCATCACCCAATGTTGCGGAAGACCACCAGACTAAGAATGCAATGGCTCTTGCTTCGAAAAATGCTGCCATTGTGGTTGAGGATAAAAATGCTGTCAAAGAGTTGGCAAATGTGGCCATACAATTGTTGAAAGATAGTGATAAGCGGGTTGAGCTTTCAGAAAATATATCCCTGCTAGGGAGGCCCAATGCTACAAATGACATTGCACGGGAAATATTGAAACTTATTGAAATCGACGCATGAACCTGGAGAAACTACATAGTGTCTATTTTGTTGGTATCGGGGGAATTGGTATGAGCGCCCAGGCACGTTGGTTTAATGGGCGGGGTTATACCGTATCGGGGTACGATCGTACAGTTACAAACCTGACCACAAAACTGGAAGCGGAAGGCGTTGATATTGAATATAATGATGCCGTGGATATGTTACCTGAAAAGATAGTTGATTCTCCTGAGAAGGTATTGGTTATTTATACCCCGGCTGTACCCATTGACAACAAAATACTTTCGTTTTTTCGAAGTGGTTCTTATGAAATACTAAAAAGATCCGAAGTCCTGGGGAAAATTACCGCTAACCATTACACAATTGCGGTTGCAGGTACACATGGAAAAACAACGACGAGTACAATGATTGCACACATAATGTACTCTTCAAACCGAAATGTAACATCATTTCTGGGTGGAATTTCTACCAACTACAATACAAATATTCTTACGAATAGTTCAGGTACCGGCGAATTAATGATGATAGTTGAGGCTGATGAATATGACCGGTCATTTCTGAACCTGCATCCTGATTATGCGATAATAACATCTGTTGATGCAGATCATCTGGATATCTACAAAGATAAAGGTCAGCTGGCAGATTCATTTATTGAATTTGCAGGTAATATTTCAGTTAATGGTACACTTCTTATGAATGAAAATATCAGTTCGGTAACTATAGAAAGGAAACAAAAACAATCCTACGGGATCGAAACCGGCGATGCCACAGCAATGAATGTCAGGATTGAAGATGGATATTTTACTTTTGACTACTCTGACAGGGAACATTCACTTCCAGGTTTAAAATTATCCCAACCAGGGTTTCACAATATTGAAAATGCTGTTGCAGCAATCAAAACCTGTCTTGATTTGGGTCTTAGCAAGGAGGAAGTAAAGGAAGGTATCTCGTCATACCTGGGTGTGAAAAGGAGATTTGAATATGTGATTCAGTCAGATGATTTGATTTTTATTGATGATTATGCACACCATCCGGTAGAAATCACTGCTTTTCTCAAATCATTGAAGTCATTATATCCTGAAAAGAAAATTACAGCTGTGTTTCAACCCCATTTATTTAGCCGGACTGCTGATTTTGCGATTGAATTTGGTAAAAGCCTTTCTCTTGCTGATGAAGTGATTTTACTCGATATATATCCCGCAAGGGAAAAACCCTTGAAGGGTGTTACTTCACAACTGATCCTGGACAACGTAGATGGGGATAATAAATCCATTTGTCCTAAATCGAAGGTTGTGTCGCTGCTTGAGCGAAGAAATCTTGAGGTTATTGTTACAATTGGCGCTGGAGATATTGATCAATTAGTTGAACCTATCAAACAAAAACTGTCGGCATAATGAAAGTTTACCTGAAGGAAAATATTAAACAAGTAACCGGCTGGCTGGTCGTTTCTGTATTAATCTTTATTTCTATTGGATTTGCTAAAAGAAAGCAAAATGGACGTCAGTATGATAATTTATTGATTAATATATCGAACCAATACAATAACTATTTTATCGATGAAAATGATTTATTGAATATTATAACAGACGATGGTTCTAAACTCATCGAAGGCAATATTGTAAGCCGGTTTAAATTAAGGGATATAGAGGAGAGGTTGGGTAATGAATTATATCTCAGTAATGCGCAAACATACCGGGATTTAAAAGGAAATCTGGTTGTAAATGCATCACTGCGGCGACCTGTTGCAAGGATTGTAAGAGACAATGCGCCCGATGCATATATTGGTAATGATGGTGTTTTACTTCCCGTTTCCGAAAAGTTTACTTCAAGAGTATTATTAATTACCGGGTCCTATACTGATAGCCTGGTGTCTAATGAAAATGCCAATACAGGGGGCAGCAAAAAATATTTTGAAATGATTCAGTTTATCAATGACGATCCATTCTGGAAAGCACAGATCGCGCAGATGGACATTAATAGCAAGGGCGAAATCAATATGTATCCGCAAGTAACTAAGCAGTTGGTTGAATTCGGCTTGCCAATTGATATTGAGAAGAAATTCCGAAAGCTGGATATTTTTTATAAAAAGATACTTCCGGTTAAAGGATGGAATCATTATAAAAGAGTAAACCTGGAATATAGTAATCAAATTATATGCGAATAGAATTTATAATAACTAACCAAATACACACATGGAAGAGGATAAAATAATCGTAGGTCTTGACATTGGGACGACAAAAATTTGCGTCATTGTCGGTCGAAAAAATGACTATGGAAAGCTCGAGATACTGGGTATGGGTAAAGCCGTATCTGATGGGGTAATCAGAGGAATTGTTACCAACATCGACAAAACTGTAAATGCTATTCAGCATGCTATTGAAGAAGCTGAGGAACAATCGGGTATAGATATAAAAGTCGTAAATGTTGGTATTGCCGGTCAGCATATTCGAAGTTCTATTCATCATGGAAGCATTACTCGGTCAAAGACTGATGATGAGATAACAATTGAGGATGTAAATACGCTCACCAATGATATGTACAGGATAGTCATTCCTCCGGGAAGTGAGATTATCCATGTGATGCCTCAGGATTACATTGTGGATTATGAGGAAGGTATTCGTGATCCTGTTGGAATGTCTGGTGTTAAACTTGAAGCTGATTTTCATGTGATTACAGCACAAACCAATGCAATCAAAAATATTAACAAGTGTGTAAAAAGAGCAGGGCTTACAATAGAGAACCTCATCCTCGAACCTCTCGCGTCAAGTCTGTCAGTACTTAGTGAAGAAGAAAAAGAAGCGGGTGTATGTTTAGTTGATATTGGTGGTGGTACTACCGATATAGCCATCTTCTTTGATAATATTATTCGCCATACCGCAGTAATTCCATTTGGTGGTAATATCATCACAACAGATATCAAACAGGGATGCATGGTAATGAACCACCAGGCAGAGCTCCTGAAAACAAAATTTGGAAAAGCTATTGCCGAAGAAGCCAGCCCGAATGAAATAATTTCGATACCCGGACTAAGAAACAGGCCTCCTAAAGAGATTTCTATAAAAAATCTTGCACATATTATTGAAGCAAGGATGGACGAAATCATTGAGATGGTCCATACGGAAATTATTAATTCAGGATTTGACCAAAAACTTGCCGGGGGTATTGTGGTTACAGGCGGTGGTGCACAATTACAAAACCTGAAGCAATTATTTGAATACATGACCGGTCTTGATGCCAGGGTAGGTTACCCAAATGAACATCTGGGTAAAAGCAAGGTTGAAGCAGCCAAAAGCCCGATGTTTTCAACAACTATTGGTCTTGTTCTTTCTGGTTTCCGGGCTGTTGACGAACGTGAAAACAGGTACAATGAAGTACGTTCGAATGAAAAGGATGAAAAAGGGCACTCCCTATACCGGGGTAGTGACATATTTAAAAGAATTGTAGAAAAAACAAAAACTCTATTAATCGATGATCTCGATGGGAAAAGTGATTATTGATTTAATTATACACTCAAATATTGAAACGGAACCTAAAGGTTCAAAAAATTGAAAGCTATGTCAGAAAACACTTACAACTTCGATCTTCCCACCCATCACAAGTCAATAATTAAGGTTATTGGCGTTGGAGGAGGTGGTAGTAATGCGGTATCGCATATGTTTAACCAAGGTATTAAGGATGTGGAATTCGTGATTTGTAATACCGACGTTCAGGCGTTGAAAAACAGCACGATCCCCAACAAAATACAAATTGGAATCAACCTGACCGAAGGGTTGGGGGCGGGGGCAAACCCCGAAAAAGGCAGAAATGCGGCCATTGAAAGCAAAGACGATATCCGCGATTTGTTGGTGAACGATACTAAAATGTTGTTCATTACAGCTGGTATGGGGGGTGGAACCGGTACTGGTGCAGCACCCGTTATCGCCAAAGTTGCAAAAGACCTGGATATACTTACAGTGGGTATCGTCACAGTTCCATTTGCATTCGAAGGCAAAAAGAAAATGATGCTTGCTCAACAGGGAATTGAGGAATTGAAAGAGAACTGTGATACTGTACTGATAATATTGAACGATCAGTTACGCGAAATCCACGGTAATTTATCAATTTCCCAGGCATTCGGCCAGGCCGATAATGTTTTGACAACCGCGGCAAAAGGGATTGCGGAAATTATCACGGTTCCCGGTTATGTTAATGTTGACTTTCAAGATGTAAGGACCGTAATGTTGAATGCGGGGGCTGCTGTTATGGGGTCCAGCACAACAGAAGGTGAAAATAGGGCGCGTAGGGCCGCAGAGGAAGCATTGACGTCGCCATTGCTTGATAACAAGGATATAATGGGTGCTCAAAAAATATTGCTATCCATTATTTCGGGGGACCAGGCTGAACTACAAATGGATGAATTATCAGAAATTACTGAATACATCCAGGAAATGGCAGGTGATGATGCCGAGGTAATATTCGGACATGGAATTGATCCAGCATTGGAAAGCAACATCCGTGTAACTGTAATTGCTACGGGTTTTGAAAATTCAGATATTGCTCCTTCTCTAACCAATGGTGCAGATGATAAAAAAGTTTTTGATCTGGAAACAACCAGGCAAATCGGAATATTTAAAGGAACTGACAAAAGTAATAATGAGGTCATTTCTGAAGAAACCCCGGTAACTCAAAACGATGAACCTGAAGAGGATAAAGCCCAGAAAGAATTTGAAAGAGGTTATTTCTTTGAGAATCCTGAGAAAGAAGATGAATTGATAGCAGACGATAATGGATTGTTTGCTGACTTACCTGAAGACATGATCATTGAAGAAGATGCCCCTGTCACCGATATTGTAGATACGGATGGTATGCCAAAGATGAGGGAAACAAAAAAAGCTCAGGAAAGTCGAGCCAAAGAGAGAGTAGAAAAGATTCGAAATCTAAACGGAGGACATAATATAACTGATGATGAACTGAAAGAAAAGCTGGATGTGCCGGCTTATTTGAGAAAGAAGGTGGTTCTTCAAAATGCGCCACATTCATCCGAGCGAAATATTTCAAAATTCAATCTGAATGAGGATAATCAGATTGTGGGAAATAATCGTTTCCTGCACGACAATGTAGATTAATGAGTTTTTGACATAGAGTTTTTCAATACCCCTGAGTGTAGCCGTCGGGACATACGAGTCCTGGCGGCTTTCTTATTTACTTTTAATTTTCCTGATTCGTTTTGGGCCATATAGTAGCCAAACACCTGAGAGCAACATGATGAAAATGGTTAAACACAATCCATTCATTGCAATGAGTTTTATTCCTTCATTGATAATAGAACCATCATGAATTCCTTCAATTAAATCAGAATATCTTCGTTTAACCTAAAGTATTCCTCCTGTTACACAATTGATCTGAACTTCCCAATATCCCCTTTTATATATAATCTTAACAATTCCTTTTTCGGGTCTGAAATCCATCCGATCAATTCCGGATTTGTAAATTGAAGGATTTGTAATTCTGATCGAATCATTTGCTATCTCCAGTAATTTTGTATTCAATAACCAGTCAGATACGGAACTTTTACATGTATCCCGGGTGGTTGGTTGAATTTAAATCAATATCTTTTTTCCAGGATAGGAGAATACCTGTAAAAGAACTTATTACCAGGAATGCTGTAATAATTATACCAATGGAATGATGAATTTTTCTGTAACTACGAACTCTTTTTGATGTTTGTGCAACTGGTTTTGTTGCTCATCTGAATAACTGGTCATTTTAGAAATTTACAATATCCCGGGCCTGGGTTTCCAGTAGTTCATTATAAAGGTCATTTGTAATTTCCCGCTTATCCTTGTCCATATTTTTCTCTATCTGGGCAAGTTTTGGTTTCAAGGGGAGTACATACATCCCACAATAATTGAATATATCTGTTAGATGGCTTAGTGCTAAACCCCCACCTTGCACCCCACTTGAAAGACCAACCAATGCACATTTTTTGCCTTCAAAAGTTTTCGGAAACTCCAGTCCATCAATAAACATTTTCAAAACACCCGGGAATGACCCATTATATTCGGCAACAATAAAGACAAATTTGTCGCTGTTTCTCATTTTATTTCGAAAAACATTAAAAACTTTATTTTTACCAGATTTATCGTACAATGCTGAGAATGCAAAATCTGTTGGTAGATCACTAAGATCAATTATTTCATTCTCAACATTTTGAGCGTCAAGTAACTTTTGGTAAATCCTGCTTAATCTTTGTGATACGGCATCATTTCTATTGGTTCCACTTACAATTGTTATCATTGGATGTTTTTATGCAAAGTTAGAACACTACGGCAAGGATTACTTAAAAGCAACAAGATCAACTTCTATTTGAATATCGTTGTGTATCATTTTATCTCCCAAGTCATCAAAAAATGAGCCAGATCCATAGCGTACATCATATTTAGTACGGTCAAAAATAACAATTCCTTTTGCCGTCAATTTATTGTTTTCTGTTGAGATAAGTACTGGAAATGATTCGGAGTTTATTTTACCTCTAATGGTAAGGTCCCCTGTAACCATGTAATTCCCGTTTTTGGATTTTTCCCTTTGTACTGATTTAATTGTAAAACGTGTTTCGGGATAAGTATTAACATCAAAGAAATCTTCCGATTTTAAATGACCTACTAATCTTCCAGCTTTTTTTTCGTCATCCAGATCAAGGTCCCTGATGCTTTTCATATCAATAACAAAATTTCCACCAACGAGTACTTCGTTATTAAAAACCAGTTCCCCACTCTTTAAATCAACAGATCCCGTGTGACCATAATTTACACGTTTTCCTGTCCAGGTAAGTTTGCTGTCTTTTGTTGATACTTTGTACGTATCATTAACCACAGAGTTAAATGCTGTCAGAGTAATTATTCCAACAGTTATAATTAGTGTAATTTTCTTCATTGTGTATCCTTTTATATTAATGTGAATATCAAAAGTATATCTATTTTTTTAAAGAATTCGTTCCAACATGTGAAATGCGAGGAACTTATTTAAATGGTGTGTGGTTTGTATGAGTGTCAAAAAATTAGTATTTCAGAAGTATTTAAAAATTGTAAAATGATGAAATCAATAAAGGGAAAGGGCATTTACTTATTCTCCACTGGATTGATCAGTGTTGGATTGCTTTCCTTTGGAATATCCAATTCAATGAAGGACAAGTCCTGGACCGTAGATAGAGCCCATTCTTCCGTAAGTTTCGAAATCAACCATTTTTTCACCCCGGTGGAAGGACGATTCAATGATTTTGTAATTGAATTAAACTTTGATCTTTATCAACCTGAGAATGGACATATAAGTGCTGAAATTAAGGTTGGAAGCGTCGATACTTCGAATGAGAAAAGGGATAACGATGTGAAATCAAAGAATTTTTTTGAGGCTGCAAAATATCCTGTGATGATGTTTCATTCCTCTTCAATTACAAAAAATGGTGAAAGTGAATTTCTTGTAAAAGGAAGCCTTACCATAAAGGGGGTTACAAATGAAATTGAAATTCCTTTCATGGTATTAGGCATAATGGATCATCCTTTTAAAAAAGGAAGTGAACTAATGAGTTTGAAAAGTGAGTTTACTATAAACAGGACAGTGTACAAAGTTGGTACGGGTGATTGGATGCGGACGAATGTAGTTGGCGATGAAGTAAAAATAAAAATATTGATAGAGGCATCCCGAAAAAAATAGGGGCATCACACTTATATTTGAAAGCTATCTTTTTGAAGGTGGCTTTTTTTATTCAATATTGATGGTATGTTAGAGAAAATAAATGAATCCGTACAGTTTCTTCGTGAGCAATTCGGCGGCAAACCGGCAAATGGTATAATTCTTGGCACGGGATTGGGCGCTCTGGTAGATGATATATTAATTGAAAAGGTTGTTCCTTATGACGACATACCTCATTTTCCTGTTTCTACAGTTGAGAGCCATCACGGACGTTTGATATTTGGCAGCCTGATGGGGAAATCCGTTGTAGTAATGCAGGGAAGGTTTCATTATTACGAAGGGTACTCATTGAAAGAAGTAACATTTCCCGTTCGCGTAATGGCAATACTTGGTATTAAGAGGTTGTTTATCTCAAATGCAGCGGGTGGATTGAACCCCGATTACGAAATCAGTGATTTAATGATAATCAACGATCACATAGATTTATTTCCTGATAATCCACTTCGTGGTGAAAATATCAATGAGTTGGGGCCACGGTTTGTTGACTTAAGTGAACCATACAATTTCGAAATGATTGATATGGCCATGGCTTTGTCCAAAAAAGAAAATATTCCGGCACATCAGGGAGTATATGCCGCCGTTTCGGGACCTAACCTGGAAACCCGTGCAGAGTATAAATACATAAGGACAATAGGTGCTGATGCCGTTGGTATGTCAACAATACCCGAGAATATTGTTGCGAACCATATGGGAATTCCTTGCTTTGCACTATCTGTTATTACTGACCTATGTGTTCCTGGTAAAATCGAAAAAGTGTCGGTAGATAAAATTATTGCTGCAGCTAATAAAGCAGAACCGGGTATGACAACGATTATTAAAGGCCTCCTGGATCAAATGCCCTGATTTAGTATTTTTTAATTATTTGTCCTTTCCCATTTACCTCCATTTTTATTTCTGAGGGAGCTGTAAATATCTCGAGGTTGCCAATATTATTTACAGATCCTTCCAAAAGTCCAATGGTCATTATCCTCATTGTATTTGTACCACTGTGAGTGACAAACGCATTTTCAGTTTTGAGTTCGCTGGCATTTAATATTCCATCTCCGAAATAAAAACCCGCACTTAAGTTGGAAACCTCACCCCTCAAATGAAAGTTCGAAATATTATTTGAGGAAATGGATAGTTTGAAACCTGACAATGTTAAATCAACATCTGAAGGACTATCCAGTGTAATTATTCGCAGACTGCTTATAATAAGTGTATCTTCTGATGAGAGGTTTCCATATCCCAGTAATAGTATTTCTTTAAGGTCGGGGTGACTGAGGTGTACGGTAGCTGCTGTGTACTGCCTTGTCCAGTTACATTTGTTGGTGTTGGTTATCGTAAGAATATTATCTGATGTTTCGAAATTAATTTTAGGCAAAAGGTTTTTACCTGAAACAATAATTAAGGAAGTGTCCCCGGTTGAAATCACAAGGTCGATATTATCCTCAAGTACAATTTTGTTGAAAGAGCCGACATCTATTATTTGAGTCTCTATTGTACCTGTTTTTTTGATGCAATCAAATGCCGTTTCACTGTCACATGAAAGTAATAAAATACTTATTGTCAATATAATTGCCTGGATTTTCACTTTATTCTAAATCCAATTCCAAATTCTGCCATTTCTGCTGTACCTCCGTGTGTTTTCAGATTTGCGACAAGGAAAATATTTTCCTTTTTATTGTAAAATTTTATTCCCACCCGCTGATATATTGGAGAGATCTCCTTATAGGGCCGATAAATATAGTAACCAAAATTTGCTATCAAAGAAACTCTTGAGATGTACCATTCATAGCCGGCATACCATCCAACCCGCTTGAAATCGGGATATTCTCCGTCAGTAAACTGTTGATCTTCCTTGATTTGTTCTTTTAGGGCAAAACTATAAAACAGGTCAACCCCGGTATTTACGCCACCACGGAATCCAAATCTTTTGTTTGCAGAAGCCTGGAAGGTGATGAATGGAAAGTTACCCCTACCCTCAGAGTTATTTTTTATACCTGTGAAAATTGCAAAGTCAGCTGTAAGTTTACTATCAAAAGAAGCATCCGCTTCCGACGCTATAAGAGGTTTGATTTCGCTACCCAATATTTTGCCTACACCAAGGTTAAACGTAACTATATTAATCCCCTTGTTGGGTTGCTTTAGAGAACCGTTGGAAAAATGTGTCAGGTTAGGTGAAGCAGTAAAATACCAGTGTGAATTTGTGGTATATGTATAAATTAATCTGGGTTGAAGTGTAAATGTTACTACAGATCCCAGTACATTATTTTTATTGTTGGATTCAGCATTATATGGATGTGTATTAAATCCGAGACCGGTTCCGAGATGAATTTTTAAACTGTGGCCAATTCTCGATTGGGTCAGGTAATATTGAATGTGAACCAGCGTAGCAATTGTGCTTCCCAAAACCTCATTTCTATAGTTGTAATATCCTATAGAATAGCCTACTTCAGGGAATTTATTTACAGCTTCCCATGATTTGTTACCATTGGTTAATTTATTATAATATATTTCGAAACCCACTGGATTGCTTTTTGTAAGGTGACCAATCTTGTTCGAATGTTTGTAAATAAACCCCTTAAATACATGAATACCCAGTGCATAGTTGTAGGTGCCCCTCTGAGCAAATATTTGATTATTGCCAGAAAACAGCAGTAAAAGGATCAAGATATATAATCTGATGACGTTTTTCACATGAAGCTTTACCAAAACAAACTTCAAAATAATTCAATTTACAATGAAAATAAAAAGTAATCTTCTGATAGTTACAAAGATTATTGAACTACAGGGTTGGATTTAATTTACATTTTCAACAATAACATATTGAAAAAATTATAGATTGAACATACGCATCTTTAGATTTGAGCAGTTTTTAAAGTATGAGTATAGTTGTTGAAAATTTAACGAAAGTTTACGGATCGCAAAACGCTGTTGACAGGGTGTCATTTGAGGTATCAAAGGGTGAGATTCTGGGATTTCTTGGCCCTAATGGAGCCGGTAAATCTACAACAATGAAAATGATCACTTGCTATCTTCCGCCTACGGGAGGGAAGGTATTGGTCAATGGACTGGATGTGACTTTAAATGAAAGGAAAGTAAAAAAGATAATTGGCTATCTGCCCGAGAACAATCCATTATACCTCGATCATTACGTTCATGAATACTTGCGGTTTATAGGGAAAGTAAATAATATTTATGGCAGGACATTAACAGATCGGGTTAATGAGATTATTACGTTATGCGGACTTGAAAAAGAACAAAACAAACTGATAGGGTCATTGTCTAAAGGTTACAGGCAGCGTGTCGGGTTGGCCCAGGCACTATTGCATGATCCGGATGTGCTGGTACTCGATGAACCTACTACCGGGCTTGATCCAAATCAGATAGCAGAGGTTCGCAAGTTGATCAGGGAGATAAGTGCTACAAAAACAGTTATTCTTTCAACGCATATTATGCAGGAGGTGAAGGCAATCTGTGATCGCGTGGTAATTATTAACAATGGAAAAATTGTAGCAAACAGTACCGTTAAGGAATTACAGAAATCAATGAGATCTGCAATTACCATTAAAGTGCAGGTTACAGGTGAGCTTAATGAATCACTATTGAAAGAAATAGAAGGAATTATTTCTGTTAACAGACACGAAAACAATGTATGGACTATCACCAGTAATGTTGATATTCGTCCGGAGATTACAAAGGTTATCGCCACGGAGAAACTTGATCTGCTTGAATTGTCAACTGTTGAACAATCATTAGAGGATATATTTATGAAATTGACGGAGGTAGAGGAATAATGATCCAGGTATTTATAAAAGAATTTAATGGTTACCTGAACTCCCTGATTGCTTATATCGTAATTGTCGTATTTCTGACAGGTGTGGGTATGCTGATCTGGGTATTTCCCGAATCAAATGTTCTGGACTATGGTTACGCCGATTTATCCACTTTATTTACTTTGGGTCCTTATGTGATGATGTTTCTCATTCCGGCAATAACTATGAAAATGTTTGCTGAAGAAAAACGATCCGGAACCTTTGAATTATTAGTAACACAACCGTTATCAGACTGGGACATTGTACTGGGTAAATATTTTGCTGCGGTCATGTTGGTGATTTTCGCCATACTTCCAACAACCGTGTATTATTTCAGCATTTACAATCTTGGCAATCCTCCTGGAAATATCGATACCTCAGGAATTATCGGATCCTATGTAGGACTTGTATTGTTAGGGGTCGTTTTTGCATCTGTTGGTTTGCTGGCTTCTTCGTTTACTCAGAACCAGGTTGTTTCGTTTATTTTAGCCACGTTTCTTAGTTTTTTTCTTTATACTGGATTTAACTCCATTTCCGGCCTGTGGGAATGGGATGCGCGTGCATTATTTATTGATCAACTTGGTATTGTGTATCATTATAATACATTGAGCAAAGGGCTGATTGATTCCCGGGATATAATCTATTTTTTATCTGTCACCGGTTTTCTACTCATGCTTACAAAACTAATAATCAGCAGTAGAAAATGGTGATACTTGAATCGAAGTGGCTGGAATCAGTACTTAAGCTGGCAATTGGCCTTACCATCATTATATTGATAAATTTAGTTTCATCAAAAAAGTTTATTCGATTTGATTTAACAGAGGAAAATAGATTCAGTATCTCTGAACCGACTAAAGTTTTACTCGAAAATCTGGATGAGGAAGTTTATGTGGAAGTGTATCTTGAAGGAGAATTACCCTCGGGGCTGCGCAGGTTGAGAAATTCGATTGAAGAAACACTGGAAGAATTTAGGATCTACTCCAAAAATAAAGTACACTATAAATTTATCAACCCTGATATTGCGGGAAGCGCTTCATCAAGAAATGAATTTATAATGGATATCGCGAGAAGGGGAATACAGCCTACGGATGTTTTCATGGAAGAGAAGGGACAACGAATTCAAAAAAGGATCTTGCCCGGGGCATTAGTGAGTTATGGAGTAAGAGAAAAAGGAGTATTGTTATTTAAGGGTAATAAAAGAGCACCTTCTGAAATTCGGTTGAATCAATCAGTTGAAGGAGTGGAGTACGAGCTGGCCAATACCATTCAAACATTAACGAAAGAGTCACCTGAAACCATCGGGTTTACGCATGGACATGGAGAACTTGAGGGAAATGATATTATAGGATTCCGGACTACCCTTCAGGAAAACTATATTGTACGAGATGTCCACGTGGAAAAGGATGAGTTGGAAACTATAGACCTGTTGATCATTGCAAAGCCTGTTAAGATTTTTGTTGCAATGGAACGCTTTATACTGGATCAATACATTATGAGAGGTGGGAAGGTGATTTTTTTAATCGATGCGTTGATGGCAAATGTTGATAGTACATCCATATCGTTTCCATACGAACTCGAATTGGACGACATGCTGTTTCGGTATGGTGTGCGAATCAACAAAGACCTTGTAATGGATATGTTGTCCGCCAGGGCTCCCGTGGTAGTTGGAAATATGGGTGACCAGCCTCAGATTCAGTTGTTACCCTGGCCATTTTATCCTTTGATAAATACATACGGCCCTCACCCCATGGTTCGCAATCTCGATGCGGTAAAGCTCGCTTTCGTGAACTCTGTAGATACCGTAAGTACCAAAGGAGTGAAAAAGACCCCCCTATTACTATCTTCCGGCAATTCAAAAGCAATATCCGCCCCCATTATTATTGATCTTGATGAGTTGAAAAAACCATTGGATCCATCGGTATTTAATGTTTCAAATATTCCTGTCGGGTACCTCTTGGAAGGCACATTTACATCGGCATTTAAAAACAGGCCTGTTCCTGATGATGAATCTGAGAAATTGGAAACCAGTGTACCTACCAAAATAATTGTAATAGGTGACGGCGACATAATTAGGAACGAATACAACCCGCAATCCGGCCGGCCGGTCCCGCTGGGTTTTGACTCATATACAGGACTTACATACGCCAATGAAGATTTTATGATGAATGCGATCGCTTACCTATTGGATGATAATGGATTGATTTTGTCAAGGAATAAAGAAATTGTATTACGGCCACTAAATAAACAGAAAATTTCTTCAGAACGACTTAAATGGCAGATTGTGAATATGGTAATGCCTATCGTTTTTATTATACTATTCGGATTAATATGGAATTTTATACGGGTTAGAAAATATACCTCCCATTGAATCAACGCAAAAAAAATATAAAACTCATTATTGTATTGTCGGTTTTAGTATGCCTGACATTGCTGGTGTATTTTATTGATTTGGAACCAAATGATGAATTTGAAAAGAAGAAATTTACCCTCGACCAGAATACAGTGATTACGAGCGTATATATTTCCGGAAATGGAATTGACAATAAACTTGAATATGTTGGCGGGCAGTGGGAGATTAACTCAAGGTTTATAATTGATAATGGAATGCGGGATGTATTTTTTGCTGTGTTGTCGCAAGTAGAGATAAGAAGGCCTGTTCCATCTGCGCAAAAAGATAGTATCGCTACCTCACTCCATGCAAACGGGTTAAAAGTTACCATTTTAAACAATGGGGAAATTATCAGGGTTTACTATGTTGGTGGAGATGAGGATCAATTTGTAACCTATTTTATGATGGAAGGTGAGGAAGAAGTATACATTATGCAGATTCCTGGCTATTTATCATACATTGCCGGAATCTATCATGTACCGGAAAATGATTGGCGCGACCGGTACATATGGCCCGTTGACTGGTCGCGATTGAAAACAATGCGCCTCGAATTTTACGAAAATACAGGTGCAGTTCTTGAATTTGAATACCTGGATAATTTTATTTCCATTGTTGGTGTGGAGCCTATGGATACTGCTTCGGTAATGAATTATCTTCAAAACATTGCAGAATTACAGGCAAACACATTCCTGGAGCCAGGTAGTAAATATTCTCAATTTGCAATAGAGGAAAACCGTTTTGTACAGATTAAAATAGAGCAAATCGCAAACGATAACTATAACTTGGACATATATCGAATCCCGGGCAACACCAATTTTTACCTGGGGGTTTTAAATACCTCACAGGAAGCATTATTCCATCGCAGGAATATCGATGACTTGCAGAAAACAAAGGCGTATTTTCTCCCAAAGGAATAATAGGATAGTTGAAAGGTATAAACATAAGCCTCTATGATTTTGTTTGTTGAATTTATTTATATTTTTGAGCAATATTGAATCAAGTTTCAATCAATTAAATTAAGACCATTTCTACATGAAGTTTATTGTTAACTCCAGCGCTCTTTTAAAGGAGATTTCCTCCATCAATGGTGTAATTACAACCAACCCGGTTGTTCCAATCCTGGAGAATTTTCTATTCGAAATAAATGACGGCATATTAACTGTGACCGCTTCTGATCTTCAAACTTCCATGATCACTGAAATACCGGTGGAATCAAAAGAATCTGGAAATATAGCTTTGCCCGCAAAAATTCTTTTGGACACACTCAAAAACCTCCCGGAACAACCTGTTACTTTTTCTATTGATGAAGAAACATACAGTATTGAGATTTCTTCAGATAATGGACGATACAAGCTGGCAGGTGAGAACGCAACAGATTTCCCGAAAGTGCCTTCCGTGTCAGATGATTTCTCAGTTGAAATTTCAAGCCATGTATTAGGTACTGCCATTAACAATACAATCTTCGCTACAAGTAATGATGAATTGCGTCCGGCAATGACGGGTGTATATGTTAATTTAAATGAAACGAATACAACATTTGTGGCTACCGATAGTCACCGGCTGATCCGCTACCGAAGGGTTGATGTTGCTTCTGACAATGGTAGTTCAATTATTATTCCACGCAAAGCCCTGAATTTACTGAAATCAACATTGCCCGCAGAAGACACAAATGTATCTGTGGAATTCAATATAGCCAATGCGTTTTTCAGGTTTGATAATATCCGATTGATTTGTCGGTTGATTGATGAAAGATACCCAGATTACGAAAATGTAATTCCAGTCGACAATAATATTAAAATGTCAATCAATCGTGGAGAGCTTTTATCCTCTTTGCGTAGGATTGCTATTTATGCTAATAAAACAACTCACCAGGTCAGGCTGAAAATTACAGGTAGCGAATTGCAGGTATCAGCTGAAGATCTTGACTTTTCGAATGAAGCTAATGAGCGGTTGTCGTGTGAACATGATGGCGATGATATTGAAATCGGATTTAATGCCAGGTTTCTCATAGAAATGCTCAGCCACCTGGAATCAGATGAAATTGAAATGCAGCTTTCGGCACCTAACCGGGCCGGCTTAATCATTCCTAAAGATAAGGATGATGATGAGGATTTGCTAATGTTGGTGATGCCGGTAATGTTGAATAATTACGTTTAGACCCCGGATACTTTTCAACAATCTTTTCTGAAGCATTCCTGTTTATCAGATAATCTACGTGAAGTAGCACTTTTTTGAAATAGTTGACCTTCTTTCAAGCCATTATTTGATATTATTCATTCCATAACAATATTTTCCTCTTCATTCCATTCTAATTTCTAAATATAGCACTAAAGAAAAATAAGTAAATTTGGAATATGAAATTTGGTAAGGACATAATAAGTATGATAAAAAATCAGGTTTGATTTTACTAAGGAAGATGTGATTGGATTAATAGATCCTGCGAAACAACTTATTAACGAAATTGAAAAACAAGTTCGATAATTCAAAAACTGACCTCTTACCCACTTCGCACAATATTGGCACCCAGTGCATTCAATCGGCTATCAATATTTTGATAACCACGATCAATTTGTTCCGAATTATAGATAATACTATCTCCTTCCGCAGATAATGCTGCGATCAATAGAGATATCCCCGCCCGAATATCGGGGGAAGTCATTTGAATTCCACGAAGCATCTGCTTTTTATCCAAACCGATGACAGTGGCACGGTGAGGGTCGCATAATATTATCTGAGCCCCCATATCAATCAATTTATCCACGAAAAACAAGCGGCTTTCAAACATCTTCTGATGAATAAGCACAGTTCCTTTCGCCTGGGTGGCAGTTACTAGCACAACACTCAAAAGGTCCGGAGTAAATCCCGGCCAGGGGGCATCCGAAATTGTCATAATTGCCCCATCAATAAATGTTTCAATCTCATAATGGTCCTGAGAAGGTACGATTATGTCATCACCATTAAACTCTAGCTTTATACCCATTCGTTGAAAAATCATAGGTATTAATCCCAGATGCTCAATTCCTGCATTTTTTATCCTGATCTCGGATTGGGTCATTGCTGCAAGGCCAATGAAACTTCCGACTTCAATCATATCGGGTAATATTTGATGTGATGTACCTTGTAAGCTATCTACACCTTCCACGGTCAATAAATTGGAACCTATCCCGTTGATTTTTGCCCCCATTGATTCCAGCATTCTACAAAGTTGCTGCAGATAAGGTTCGCAGGCAGCGTTGTAAATGGTGGTGGTGCCACTGGCCAATACTGCAGCCATTACAATATTTGCAGTACCTGTAACAGAAGCCTCATCCAGTAGCATATAAGTTCCTTTCAGCTCAGAGGCATCTATCTGGTAGGTTCCTGATTTTTGATCAAAAGAAAAACGTGCTCCCAGGTTTTCAAATCCAATAAAATGAGTATCTAATCGACGTCTTCCAATCTTATCCCCTCCTGGTTTTGGAATGTTTCCCTTACCATACCGTGCAAGTAATGGACCAAGGATCATGATTGAACCTCTAAGTGAAGCTGCTTTGCTTGCAAACTCAGTGGATTTTAAATAGTCAAGGTCAATACGTTCTGCCTTGAAGGTATAGGTACCTGTGGAAGGGTTTTTTATATCTACCCCAAGGGATTTGAGCAGATCAATGAGTTTTATTACATCCCTGATGTCCGGAATATTGTTAATAGTAACTTTTTCAGGGGTGAGCAAACACGTACAAAGCACTTGTAATGCTTCATTTTTCGCACCCTGGGGAGTTATTTCCCCATTCAGGGTATTTCCTCCGGTTACTTTAAACGAGGCCATTTAATTCCTTCTTCTACCACGGTTTTTTCCGTTTTTGCCCTGGTTGCGGTTTGATCTGCGTGGATTGGTATTTCGACTTTTAGGTTTGTCCCGATAGAGGATTTCAAACAGGTTGGTTGTATTCTCGAATATTTTAGCATCAAGTGTTAATTTCCCACCTGAAAGTTTATCAATATTTTTCATGATTACATGATCATCAACCATTTCTTTGCTCCAGCTGGCGTGAAAAGATTTCATGAGCTTACCAATGTAAATGATGGCTTCTTCACGTTTCTCAGGATCTTCAATTTTCAATGCTTCCTCAACCAGTAATTCAACATTATGACCGTAGTGTTTGAACTTAACCCTGTAGTCACGATAATTGAGATGTTCCGGTTTTTTCTCTAATGAAATTTTATCAGGAATAGGATAGGGGGCATCAACATCAATATCGAATCCTGATACAATTTGAAGGTCGTCCCAGTATTTTTGGGTGGTATCCTCAGCCGAAATACTTCCGGGAACAATTTGTCGCATGAGCTTTACGAGCGTGTAAGCATACTTGGTCCGGTCCTCTTTGTCTTCTATTGTTTTGACATAAGCAGCAAGTTTTTTGATATTGCGACCGTATTGTTTATGATTAAGAGGATCTCTTTGTGTATTATAGTCCTGTGTCATGTAGTAAGGATTTTAAAAATGTTTATTCATGAATCTTTAACTTTGCAAAGCTAAGTAATAAAGTCTTCTCACCAAAGTTATCGAATTTCACTTTTGCTTTTCGCCCGGCGCCGTTCTCGTCCATTTCTACCACATTCCCATAACCAAATTTTGGATGCTCGACTTTCATCCCCACACCCAGGCCGGAAGTATCGCTAGGGACAAAATCAATGGATGGAGTATGATTGGTTACAGTTTTAACCTTGCGTAAATTTTGTGCCGGTGTTTTTTTCCTGAAGGTGCGAGCAAAAGAATTCTGCCCGGGCAAAACAGGTTCTTTGAAGCTGAATTTTTTATCAACATGGATGAATTGAGGATCAACTTCTTCAATGAATCGGCTGGGTTCACAATTTTTTAACCGTCCATAGCGGTAGCGGGTGAGGGCGTATGACATTGCAAGCTTTTCTTTTGCCCGTGTGATAGCTACATAAAACAACCGGCGTTCTTCTTCAAGATCGTCCCTGCTCCCCAGCATCATTTGCGAAGGAAAAAGGTCTTCTTCGAGCCCAACAATGTACACATTTTTAAACTCAAGACCTTTTGCCATATGTATGGTCATCAGGGTAACTTTGTCATTGTCATCATCATTGTCCTGGTCCACGCCGGTTAGTAAGGCAATCTCCTGCAGGAATTCGCCAAGACCTGTTTTATCGTTTTCGGGATTATCTACAAATTCTTTTACGGCATTAAGTAATTCCTGAACATTTTCATAACGATTAAGGCCTTCGATGGTTTTATCGTCATACAATTCTTTTAATATTCCTGATTCTTTCGCAATGATCGTAGCCGCTTCAAAGGCATCTTTTCTTTTAAGCTCCAGTTCGAACCTTTTAATCATTATAACAAAGTTTTGTAACGTAACGGCAACTTTACCCTGGACAAACTGAGTTATATTTTCAAGAACCTCCCACAGTGAAATGCTATGATCTTCAGCGCCAACTAAAATTTTATTTATTGTACCGGGTCCTACACCTCGTTTTGGAAGATTTACAATACGTTTGAACGATTCTTCATCATTATGATTGATAGTTAGTCGCAGATAGGCGAGGAGATCTTTTATTTCACGACGCTGATAAAATGATAACCCACCCACGATTTTATATTTTATATTCACACGGCGGAGTGCTTCTTCCATAGCCCTTGACTGGCTATTGGTCCTGTACAGTATCGCAAAATCACTATTTGGCAAATGTTTTTGCATTTTTTCCTCAAAAATGGAGGATGCAACCAGCCTGCCTTCTTCATGGTCTGAGGATGCTTTAATCAGGTTTATAAGCTCACCATCATCGTTTGACGTCCATATGTCCTTGTGAAGCTGAGCCCTGTTATTTGAAATTACAGAATTTGCTGCGTTTACAATATTCTTTGTTGACCTATAGTTTTGTTCGAGTTTGATAACGCTGAGATCAGGGTAGTCCCTTTCAAAATTTAATATATTTTTGATATCAGCGCCACGAAATGCATAGATGCTCTGTGCATCATCGCCAACCACGCATATATTTTGATGAACTGCTGAGAGTTTACGGGTAATAAAGTATTGGGCAAGGTTTGTATCCTGAAACTCATCGACCATTACATAATTGAACCGATGCTGGTATTTATTTAAAACCGACGGGTGATCTTTAAAAAGGACATTGGTATGAAACAGCAAATCATCAAAATCCATTGCATTGGCACGATGACAACGCTCGACATAGAGCTGATAAAGCTTACCCATTTCAGGCTTCATGTAGGACTCATCATCAGCTTTATAAATAGGATTAGTATTGTACTCCTGGTAAGAAACCATCCTGTTTTTAGCTCCTGAAATACGGTTTAATACTACTTTGGCTTTATACACTTTATCATCCAGGCCCTGCTCTTTTACAATCGTCCTGATTAAGGATTTGGAATCATCAGTATCATAAATTGTGAAATTCGATGTGAAACCGATATGCGGAGCTTCTGATCGTAGTATTCTTGCAAATACAGAATGAAAGGTACCCATCCATAGGTTACGGGCATCTGTACCTACAACAGATTCGATCCTGTTCCTCATTTCGATTGCCGCTTTATTAGTAAATGTTAATGCGAGGATATTAAAGGGGTCAACTGCCTTTTTATGGATGAGGTATGCTATTCGGTAGGTGAGAACCCTTGTTTTACCGGACCCTGCACCCGCTATTACCATAGTTGGGCCATCGGTGTTAACCACACCTTCTTTTTGAGGATCATTTAGGGTTTCAAGGTATTCCATTTTACTAAAATAAGGCTGCAATTTAAAGATTTAAATTGTGTCTTTTACCCTTGGCGCTATTACATTTTTTATGATTTAACAATTGTATTCCTTAAAGTATTACTTTATTAAATTTTATTTAACTAACTAATTATTAGGTTGCTAATGCTGGGATATTCCTTGAAATAGTTATAAAAATATACATTTTGAAAATAGCAAAAAACACAGCTATATGTTTTAAAAACGGTATTTATTGCTATTTTTGTCAAACCCTTCATGAGTAAATGATATTTGAAAAATTCAATCCTGTTATTCCTCTTGTAGAGGATGGATTTTCAATTGAAGCCGCGAATTCACAAACAAAAAAGAAAAATCAATTAATAAGGCATTTTATTAAGGTATATACGGGCACCATGAAAAGGAAATTCAACTACCTTGTCTTCGTTGACCTATTTTCAGGAAGCGGTATCAAAAAACTTAAAGAAAATGAAATATTATCCGGGTCTCCTGCATTATCCCTTGAAAACAAAGGTGCATTTTCGAAATATATTTTCTGTGAAAAGGACAAACAACTGTATGATGCTTTAAAAATAAGAACAAACAAATACTGCAAAGATGAAAATGTAGCATTGTTCAATGATGAACCGAACAGCCTCGTTGAAAAACTTTCATATTATATTCCTGAGTCGTCAAGAAACTATAACGTTTCCACACTTTGCCTAGTTGACATGCTATCAATGGATATTGAATTTGAAACAATAAAGTTGTTGTCTGAGTTGGGAGTAAATTTTTTACTTCTTTTTGGACTATCGTGGACCTCTAAAAGTCAATTTGAATCAAGTTTGGATATAGAAAGGGAACAGATTAATTCTTTTCTTGGTGTTCCATGGAGTGTTTATGAAAAAAGGGTCAATGTAACCAGTAACGAATCATTTTTTAGAAACATTGTTAAGATTTACCATCAAAATCTCAGGAGCCTGGGATATATTTCACAGGGATCTTTTCATAAGATTGAGAATTCAGAGTTTGATATTGATATTTTCTTTTCAGGTTATTATTCGCATACAACAAATACAAGGAAAATTCATTCAGAGGTTGTTAAAAGTATCACTCCCCAGGTTAGCTTATTCGAATAATCTATAATTATTAATTTTACACTATGATTGTAAATGGGAAAACTGTCATTTCTGATGACATAAAAGAGGAATCTTTTGTGTGTGATCTTGCTAAATGTAAAGGTGCATGTTGTGTAGAAGGAGATCTTGGGGCACCGGTAAATGAACAGGAGTTGGAAATTCTTGATTCAATTTATGAGTATGTTAGTCCTTATTTATCAGAAGCGGGCAAGGATGCAATAGAAGTGCAGGGAAAATATATTTATGACTCCGATGGGGAATACAGCACACCAACAATTGATGGGAAAGAATGTGCTTATGCAATATATGAAGATAATCATATTTTAAAATGCGGTATTGAAAAAGCCTGGCAGGAAGGGAAAGTTCATTTTCAAAAACCAATTTCGTGTCATTTATATCCTATTCGAATTACTGAGTATGAGGAATATGATGCACTTAATTATGATCGCTGGCCTGTTTGTAGCGATGCCTGTACCCTGGGTAAGGAGTTAAAAGTACCTGTATATGTATTTCTTAAAGATGCGCTCATTAGAAAATATGGAATTGACTGGTATAATGATTTGCAAATGCTGTTGCAATCTTCAAATGATGAAGTGGAAAGATAAAAATCTATTCCCTGGACTTTAGTCAGGAAGGTCTGAAAAATCAAAATTATCAAGAAAAGCGGTTGTAAACTTGCCCTCTTTAAATCGTTCGTCGTCCATTAATTTGATATGGAATGGAAGTGTTGTTTTAATACCTTCGATCACAAATTCCTTCAATGCTCTTTTCATGCGTACGATTACTTCTTCACGAGTCTGACCAGACACAATGAGTTTGGCAATCATTGAGTCATAATTTGGAGGTATTGTATATCCTGCATATACATGACTGTCAACGCGAACTCCATGGCCACCGGGCATGTGAAGATTAGTGATTTTGCCCGGATTCGGCCTAAAATTTTTTGATGGATCTTCGGCGTTGATCCTGCACTCCATTGCATAGAGATTTGGGTAATAGTTTTTGCCTGATATTTCGATTCCTGCAGCAACTTTAATTTGTTCCTTGATAAGATCGTAATCCGTCACCTCTTCGGTAATGGGATGCTCAACCTGTATCCGGGTATTCATTTCCATAAAATAGAAATCGCCGTGTTTATCAACAAGAAATTCAACGGTTCCGGCGCCTTCATACCCAATGGCTTTACCTGCTTTTATGGCCGCTTTTCCCATCTTGTCCCGGAGTTTTTTATTCAATATCGGTGAGGGTGTTTCCTCAAGAAGCTTTTGATGTCGTCTTTGGATAGAGCAATCTCTTTCTGACAGGTGACATACCCTACCGTATTTGTCCCCGATAATCTGAATTTCGACATGACGTGGTTCCAGAATGTATTTTTCCATATACATATCATCATCACCAAAGGCAGCCATTGATTCACGGCGACAGTCGTCCCAGGACTTCTGAAAATCTTCATCTCTTTCAATTATTCGCATACCACGGCCTCCCCCACCGGCCGTGGCCTTAATAATCACCGGGTATTTAATTTTTTTAGCAAGTGTTTTACCCTCTTGGACAGATCTTATCAATCCGTCCGATCCGGGAATACATGGTACACCTGCTTTTTTCATGGTAGATTTGGCCGTTGCCTTATTACCCATTCCATTAATCATTTTGGCACTGGCACCAATGAATTTAATATTATAGTCCTCACATACCTGTGAGAATTCGGCATTTTCAGCAAGAAAACCATAACCAGGATGGATTGCATCGGCGTTGGTTATTTCGGCAGCAGCGATGATATTTGGAATGTTCAGATAAGAATCCTTACTGGAAGGAGCTCCTATGCATATGGCTTCATCAGCAAACTTAATGTGCAGGCTGTCTTTGTCAGCTGTGGAATAAACAGCCACCGTTCTTATTCCCATTTCCTGGCACGTCCGTATAATTCGGAGTGCAATTTCACCGCGGTTTGCTATTAGGACTTTATTGAACAAAGAGGTATTGGTTTAATTTAAATACAATGAACTATTAAGATGGATCAACCAGGAAAAGGGGCTGGTCATACTCAACCGGAGTAGCATCTTCAACAAGAATTTTTATGATTTTTCCACTTAATTCTGTTTCAATTTCATTAAAAAGTTTCATGGCTTCAATGATACAAACGGTCTGACCTTCTCCAATTGAATCACCAACATTTACAAATGGATCTGAATCAGGATTTGCGGATCTGTAGAAAGTTCCAATCATAGGTGACTTAACCTCAACCATTCCATTAGTCTCATCAGTTGATGAACTTTTTGCTGATCCTGGAGATACTTCTTCCGCAGAAGGTACGATTGTTTGATTGGACTGCACAACGGGAGCTAAAGGTAATGTAACCGGGGCAGCAGCAGATGGTTCGATAATTTGCGTTGTTGTCTCAGGGTTCCGTTTTATTGAGAGTTTAAGCTCCTCCGTTTCAATATTTACTTCGTTAAGGCCGGACTTTGAGATAAAATCTATTAAATCTCTTATTTCTTTTGTTTTCATGTTTCACAAATTTATTTAACGCGTTCAACATATTTATTATCACGCGTATCTACTTTAATGAGTGTATCTTGATTAATAAAAAGAGGTACATTGATTTGCGCCCCGGTTTCAAGGGTAGCAGGTTTGGTTGCATTTGTGGCAGTGTCTCCCTTTAATCCCGGCTCCGTGTAGGTCACCATTAATTCAACATGCTGTGGGAGTTCACAATTCAAGGCCGTCTCAGTTTCAGCATGATAAATAACATCAACTTCCTGCCCATCCTTTAATAATTGGTAGTTTGTTATCAACGAAGAGTCAAGGTTTATCTGTTCAAAGGAGGTACTGTCCATAAAATTGTACCCCATATCGTCTTTATACAGAAACTGGTGGGGCCTGCGTTCAATACGCGCGGTTGTAATTTTATGGCCCGAAGTAAAAGTATTATCAACAACACGACCCGTTCGAAGATTTTTAAGCTTTGTTCTTACAAAGGCCGGTCCTTTTCCTGGTTTCACATGCTGAAATTCAACAATGGTATAAAGATCGTTGTTAAACTCAATACACAACCCGTTTCTAAAATCTGCTGTACTTGCCACTAAGTATTAATTATGGTATCAAAATTAGTCAATATCTGAACTAATTGGAATCATATGCCCATTTCACATAAACAGAACCCCAGGTAAAACCTCCACCAAAAGCAGCAATAATTATATTATCCCCCTTTTTTAGTCGAGATTCAAAATCCCAAAGACATAAAGGAATCGTACCGCCGGTAGTATTGCCATACCGTTCAATATTTAGCATTACTTTTTCGGGTGCGATTCCCATTCGACGGGCAGTTGCATCCAGAATTCTTTTATTTGCCTGATGAGGAACGAGCCAGGCTATATCGTCACCTGTAAGGTTGTTTCGATCCATTACTTTTGAAGCATATTCAGCCATATTGGTCACAGCAAATTTAAACACGGCCGCACCTTCCTGGTAAACACTGTGTTCTTTGTTGTCAATGGTTTCGTGTGTGGCCGGATACCTGCTGCCACCTGCTTTCATAAACAGGTATTCAGCCCCGTTTCCATCAGATTTATGCATAAAGTCCATTATGCCCTCTTCTTCTTCAGTTGGTTCGAGCAATACGGCTCCACCACCGTCACCAAAGAGAATGCAAGTGGTCCTGTCGGAGTAATCTATAATTGAACTCATTTTATCTGCTCCAACAATGATTACTTTTTTATACTTTCCAGTTTCAATAAATTGCGACCCCGTACTAAGTGAATATATAAAACCCGAACAAGCAGCTTCAACATCAAATCCGAAAGCATTTACTGCACCTACGGCAGCTGCAATTACATTGGCTGTAGCAGGGAATACCATATCCGGGGTTACGGTAGAACATATGAGCAAATCAATTTCTGCAGGATCGGTATTAGTCTTTTCAAGCAATTCATTTACTGCTTTTATCCCCATGAAAGACGTTCCAACTCCTTCACCTTTTAGAATCCTTCGTTCTTTAATTCCCGTGCGTGAAATGATCCAGTCATCATTTGTGTCGACCATTGTTTCAAGTTCCTTATTAGTAAGAATATAATCAGGAACATAACCTCCAACACCTGTAATCGCTGCTCTGATCTTAGCCATTTGTTGTATTTACATATTTCATAAAAAAATGGTTGATATAGTTACCAACCATTGATATTTCTTTTATATAAGGATCAGATGAAGAAATTGGAGTAAGAGAAGTCAGCATTTGTTATTTTTTCTCCTTCAATATAGCTCTTTGGATTTTTTATAGAATTACTAAGAGAAACTATTGTGCAATCTGTACTCACACCTGATAATTTTGGCGTAATTAACAAAGGAAAATTGTTAAACCAAAACTTCTTTCTCCATAACTACCTTTCCCTTGTAATATAGTTTGCCCTCATGCCAGAAAGCTCTGTGTGGCAAATGTGCTTCTCCAGTAGTAGGACATATTACAAGGTTTGGAGCTATACTTTTGTAGTGTGTTCTCCTTTTATCTCTTCTCGATTTTGATATTTTTCTTTTAGGATGCGCCATCTCTAAAATCTCTTTTTAGTAATTAATTATTTTATTTTCTTTTCTTTTCTTAATTCTTTCAACTTCTGCCACCTGGGATCAATTTCCTCATTTGTGTCAGCTCGGATTTGGTTTTCAGAAGTATATATCAATTCGTCTTCTGACATCTCTACCGATTTTTCATACCTGGGATGTAGCTTTTTCATAGGAACTGCTACGCTAATAAATTCGTAGATATATTGACCTATATTGATAGATTGGGTGTTCCAATGTATAAAAACAATCTCAGCTTCTTCCCTGATGTCAGGCTCTTCCCCAAATTTGAATAACAATTTCTCATTACATTCCAGAGGATAATCAAACATATCCAGACTCCTGTCACAGGTTAACTCAATGTTTCCAACTATATTCAAGCCCAGCTCAATGAACGTTTCTGTTTTGGTCAGGTTTATTTTAACTTCTCCGGATCCTTTTTGAATGATGGAATTTTCATACCCGCGAAAAAAATCACTATCGAAATCAAAGACATATTCATGTTCTCCAATGGAAAGATTTAATATATCGATTTTATATTTTTCCAATGATTTCACCCCTCATTCCTGAACAAGTGTGCAAAGGTAATAATAACATTGTAAAAACTGAAATGAAGAAAAACTAAATTGTTATTGCATTGAATTATACTCTTTTCGTTTTTTTGATATTTCCAAGGCTAAAAATAGTGCTTCCCGAAAGGATTTCTCAGAAGCCAGGTTTTTGCCTGCGATGGAGTTTGCTGTCCCATGATCGGGGCTTGTTCTTACGATGCTTATACCAGCGGTATAATTTACTCCTGTTTCGAAAGATAAACTTTTAAATGGTATTAACCCCTGATCATGGTACATACAAAGTACACCATCATAGCTTTTGTAAGATGCATTTCCGAAAAATCCGTCTGATGGAAAAGGCCCATAAATCAATTTCCCTTTATTCTTCAAATCGATTATAAGGGGTTTAATAATATTGTTTTCTTCATCACCCAACAGACCTTCCTCCCCAGCGTGTGGATTGAGGCCCATAACAGCGATTCGAGGTTTCACGAAACCAAAATCTTTTTCCAATGTCTTCTCAAACATCTCAATTTTTGTTTCTATAAGGTCTTTTGTTAATGCGGCTGAAATATCCTTGACGGGTATATGATCAGTAACTAACCCAATTTTTAAATTTTCGCTTATCATCATCATCAAGCTTTCGCCATTACCAAACTTATTAGCAAAGAAAGAGGTATGACCTTTGAACTTGAACTGGTCTGAAAAAACATTTGATTTATTAATGGGTGCTGTAACAACAGCATCAATAGATTTTTTTTGCAATGCTTCAGTGACAGCCTCAAGGGCAAGTCTTGAGCAATTTCCTGCCGATTCGGATACTTCGCCGGAATTGATTTCAATCGCATCATCCCAACAATTTATAACATTGATTTTTTTCGAATTTAAATTTTCGTGGTCTTTCGCTTGCGAAAAATTGAAATCAAATATATTTAATGACTTCCTGTAGTAAGATAGTGTTTTGGTAGAACCGAATATTACAGGTGTAAGCATATCCAGAATCCTGTTATCATTTAATGTCTTTATAATTATTTCGGGACCAATTCCATTAATATCTCCCAGCGTAATACCGATTATTGGTTTTTGTTGACGATTATTTTCTGATTTATTGGAATCCATAATATTTACATTCTATTTTATGCCGCAATTTAAAATGATTTACCCAATATCATGATATAGTGGTACGACCAAAAAAACACCTTGGACAACATTTTCTGAACAATTCATTGATTGCTGATAAAATTGTTAAATCGCTTGATGTATCAAATTCTGCAAAATTCGTCCTCGAAATTGGCCCTGGAACAGGAATACTTACGGACCGGTTAATTGATAAGGAGTTTGAATTACAAGCTATAGAACTTGATTCCGAATCCGTAGTATATCTTCAATCCAAATATATAGATAAAAATATAAAAATTATTGAAGGAAATTTCTTAAGGCTTGATTTGGAAACACTGTTCAATTCCTCCTTTTCTTTAATAGGTAATTTCCCTTATAATATTTCTTCACAGATATTTTTCAAGGTCATTGAGAACAGGGAACTGATTGATGAGGTTGTATGTATGATTCAAAAGGAAGTAGCCCAGCGTATTGCAGAACCTCCCGGATCAAAAAAATACGGGATATTAAGTGTCTTCCTACAGGCATTTTTTGATATTGAGTATTTGTTTACTGTTAAACCTGGTTCGTTTTATCCTCCTCCAAAGGTAGAATCAGGTGTAATACGGCTGGTTCGCAACGATATTCAAAACCTGGACTGTGACGAGAAGTTATTTTTTCGTGTAGTTAAGCAAGCTTTTCAAAACCGCAGGAAAACCTTGCGTAACGCATTAAAACCAATAAATTTGCCGTCACAATTGTTGCAGGAGCCAATGCTTGATCGCCGGGCAGAAACACTTGGCATCAACGAATTTGTACTCTTGACAAATAAAATTCTGGAAGGGTGGAACAAGTAACTCATTTTCAACTTACAAAGGAATACCTTTTGAAATTCCAAAAGGCAGTCGAAGACCGCGATCAGGAATTTATCACTTCAAGCCTGGTTGAAGCAAACCACGCCGACGTTGCGGATATTCTCGAAGAATTTGATGCAGATGATTCAAGATATATTCTGAACCTGTTGGATGAAAATGTGAGTGCGGAAGTGATAAATGGTTTAGAAAAAGATATCAGGGTTAAGTTTCTTAATACTTTCGATCCTGAAGAAATTGCTGTTTACATTGCTTATCTTGATTCCGATGATGCAGTTGATATACTGAGCGAATTGCCAATGAAAACCAGAGAGGAAACTATTCCTCACCTGAAGGATGAAAAAAAAGTAAGGCATATCATTGATTTACTTCGCTACGATGAAGATTGCGCCGGAGGATTAATGGCAAAAGAGTTAATAAAAGCTAACATAAATTGGGACATAGAACAGACAATCGATGAAATTAGAAGGCAAGCAGAAAGTGTACAGAAAATATTTTCAGTCTATGTTGTAGATGATAATAATTATCTTTTTGGCAGGGTTTCGTTGAAATCGGTAATTCTGGCAAAACCATCTATGAAAATCAAGGATATTTACGAAGCTGATGTTGTGTCAGTTCCAACGTATATGGAAGAGGAAGAAGTTGCAACACTGATGAGTAAATATGACCTTGAAGCGGTTCCTGTAATAAACGTCCAGGGTCAGTTACTTGGTAGGATAACTATCGATGATATTGTGGATGTGATCACTGAAGCTGCTGAAGAAGATATGCAGTTAATGTCTGGTTTATCAGAGGATGTTGAAGAGGATGATAGTGTTTGGAGACAAACAAGAGCACGCCTTCCATGGTTGATCATTGGTCTTGCGGGCGGGCTTCTGGGAGCCAGGTTCCTTGGATTTTTTGAGATCGAGTTACAGCAAATTACAGCAATTGCATTTTTTATTCCTTTGATCACAGCAACAGGAGGAAATGTAGGTATTCAATCCTCAACCCTGGTGGTTCAAAGCCTTGCCAATCCTTCTGCTTTTGATGAACACTATGGTTTTAAAATCTTTAAGGTACTCCTGGTTGCAATAATAAATGGATTGTTACTGGCTTTAATCGTGTTCTTTTTTGTTCTTGCAATTAATGGAATGGATTATAAACTGGCAACTGTTGTTTCATTTGCATTATTTTCCGTCGTTCTTGTCGCTTCATTGCTGGGAACTTTGATTCCACTGATGCTTGATAAATATGGTATAAATCCCGCACTTGCATCCGGTCCCTTCATAACTACGGCAAATGATCTCGTTGGGCTCGCCATTTATTTTTTGGTTATCCATTTTCTGTATTCCTTCTAAACAAAAGAACTAATATGACGCAATGCCTGATTATTGATAGAATTCATGAACAGATTTTTAGTATTCTATCTGATGGTGGCATTTCGGTTGATTATCAGCCTGAAATAAACCGTGAGGAAATTCTTGCAATTGTGGAAAAATATGATGTCCTGGTTGTTCGGGGTAAAACAGATATTGACAGCGAAATTATTGAAAAAGGTAATAAGTTAAAGTTAGTTGCACGGGCAGGTTCAGGATTGGACATATTAGATGTTGACTTGATCCGTGGTCGTAAGATTGAAATAATAAATTCACCCGAAGCAAACAGGGATGCTGTTGGAGATCACACTGTGGGCATGATTCTATCGCTATTGAACAAGCTCCACTATGCAGATATGCAGGTTCGGGGAAAACTATGGCAACGAGAGGAAAACCGTGGATACGAGCTTCGTGGTAAAGTGGTTGGAATTATTGGTTACGGCAACACGGGAAGTGCCGTTGCAGAGCGTTTACAGGGATTTGGCTGTGATACGATTGCTTATGACAAATATAAAAGTGGATTTAATTCCGGGATTTGTAAGGAAGTTAATCAGGAGGAGCTTTATAAGCGTGTTGATATTTTAAGTTTGCATATACCGCTTACCGATGAAACCAATGCAATGGTAAATAATGACTTTTTAGAAAACTTTAATAAAAATATTTATGTTATAAACACCTCTAGAGGTAAAATCGCCCCAATGAAACCAATTGTAGAAGGACTAAATTCCGGTAAACTTTTGGGTGTGGCATTGGATGTTCTTGAGTGCGAAAAACTTTCACTTTTGAATGAAGATCAAAAACAATTATTTGACTACCTGGTTACTTCAAATTGCACTTTGTTAACTCCACATGTAGGTGGTTGGTCATATGAGTCGTATGAAAAAATCAGCGAAGTATTAGGAGAAAAAATAGTCAATTTCTTTAAATGATTCGTAAATTAATTACCAAAATCTCATTTTAAATTTGAATGATATTGTTAAGCAGAGCCAAAATTAGAGAAAATCTGGATGAGATCCTTGAGCGACCTATCCTTACAAACTCAATCGTTTTGCTTGTGGTGCTCATTTTTGTCATTTTGGTCAGTCTTCCTTATTACCTGGATCCTGAGACTGATTTTCTCAGTGGAGTTCTGCAGGAAGCCCATGGAATGATTTTTGATATTGCAATCATTGGTATCTTAATTTATTGGCTCAACGACAGGGGCAGGACCAGGCAGTTTATACGATCATATAAGGATGAAATTGATGATTTCAGGATGTGGACATCTGAAGAAGCTGCATTTAGAACTGTGGGTAATATCAAAAGGTTAAATCGTCATAATATATATAATATCAACCTGGTAAATTGTTACCTTTCAAGAACAAACCTGACAGAAATTAATCTTACGGGCTCTAATTTGAATTCAGCAAATCTTTCCAGCTCGGTAATGCCAGGTGCTAATTTTGAGAATACTCGACTAAACCAGACAAATTTTGAGAACTCTAACCTTAATAATGTGTCTATAAAAAGAGCTTATGCGAGTGGTGCAAATTTCAAGGATGCCTACTTAATCAAATCTGATTTAAGCAACTCATTTTTGATTAAAGCAAATTTCACCAACGCATATATGATGGAAGCTGACCTTAGAGGTTGCCACTTAACAGGTGCTGAATTTGCTGATGCAAACCTGTACAAGGTTGATTTCAGAGGTGCAGAAGGACTCACGATTGAGCAATTATCCGAAGCAAAATCGTTATATTTATCAAAGTTTGATCCTGACTTGATGGAAAAAGTGAATGCTACAATCCCTGATTTAGTTGGCTGATTTCTTTTGATTTATCAAATAATTCAATTTATTTTTGCATCCCTTAAAATATTGAGCAAATGATTCAAAACGGTTTTCAGCAATGGACCGTTATTTTATTTACTATTTATTATTAAAAAAAAATAATGTCAGAAGTTTCTTACTATACCCAGGAAGGGTTGGATAAATTGAAAAAAGAGCTGCGTGATCTCCAAACAAAAGGTAGAAAAGACATCGCGAAGCAAATTGCTGAGGCAAGGGATAAAGGAGATTTGAGTGAAAATGCTGAGTATGATGCAGCAAAAGATGCACAAGGACACCTTGAGGCTAAAATCTCACAATTGGAGAAAGTGGTAGGAAATGGCAGGGTAATCGACGAATCTACTATTGATACCTCCAAAGTTTCTGTTCTTTCATCTGTCAAACTCAAAAACCTTAAAATGGGAGCTGAGGTCACATATACACTTGTGTCAGAAGAAGAAGCTAATCTGAAAGAAATGAAAATATCTGTTCAGTCACCAATTGGAAAAGGATTATTGGGTAAGAAAAGGGGAGAAAAGGCGAAAATAAGTACCCCGGGAGGTGAAATTGAATTTGAAATCCTGGATATCAGTATCTGATGGCTACAATCTTTACTCGAATAATTAACAGGGATATTCCAGGTCATATTGTTGCGGAGGATGATGAATCAATAGCTTTTCTTGACATTAATCCTCTCGTAATGGGCCATGTATTAGTTGTTCCTAAGCGAGAGGTTGATTACATCTTTGACCTTGATGATACCACTTTTACTAACCTTCAGTTATTCAGTAAAAAGGTGGCCAAAGCTATAGAATCGGTTGTTGAATGCGAGCGCATTGGTATTGCAGTTATTGGTTTGGAAGTCCCGCATACCCACATTCATCTTGTACCACTTAAAACAATGGATGATATAAACTTTTCAAGGCCGAAACTCTCTCCTTCAAATGAAGAGTTAACTTCAATGGCGCGTGCTATCAATATGGCATTCAAAGGCAAAAATTAACGTCAAATTATTTTATCCGATCAGGATTCTTGGCAATAAACGACTTCCAGCTTTTTGTATCTGAACCTGGCATATTGGCTTTAAAATGGTGAGTCAAGGCCACAGCAAGGGCATCAGTAGCATCCAATAGTTTTGGTTCATCTTTTATGTGAAGCAAGCTCATAATCATTTTCGCAACTTGCTCCTTTGATGCATTACCATTGCCGGTTACCGCTTTTTTTACTTTTTTGGGTGCATACTCGGTTATTGCAATTTCTTTTGAGAGTGCAGCAGCCATGGCAACTCCTTGTGCCCGGCCGAGTTTTAGCATTGATTGTACGTTTTTACCATAAAAAGGTGCCTCCAGGGCTACCTCATCTGGTGCATATTCCTCAATTATTGATGTAACCCGGTCAAAGATCTTTTTTAATTTTAGTTCGTGAGAAGCATATTTTTTTAAGTGGATTACACCGTACTGGATCACGCTGAATTTATTGCCCTTGATTAGAAGTAATCCATAACCCATCACATTGGTACCGGGATCAATTCCCAATATAATTCGTTCTTTTTTTTCTAACTTCGGCACAATGCAATCTACTTATACAGGTTCGATATTAAAAGAAGGGAAACTATCCGTTGCCTGGAAAGCCTTTCGATTGGTCATTTTGATAGTGTGTATTGGCTATGTAACAAGCAGACTTAGTAAAGAGGAATTACAGTTAATTGAAATTCAAAATACAATAATTGGCCTGCCACCAGGTAGTTGGCTGGCTTTAATACTTGTAGTTGCAATGGCGCCTGCTAACTGGACCCTGGAAGCGTTGAAATGGAAAATGCTTATTAAACCGATTCAGTATATTTCCTTGTATCGATCGTTAATATCTGTGCTTTCAGGTCATACATTCGGTTTTATTACCCCACGGGAGATTGGGGACTATTTTGGAAGGATGCTGATTATCGATGATGTAAATAAGCCTAAAGTAATTGTTCCATTATTTGTAAGCAGAATAGCGCAATTGATACCAACGTTGGTTGTGGGTATGTCAGGTGTTTATTATTTTTCAGAGTCTTCACAATTTAACAGCCGTTATCTTTACATGTCAGCAGGCTTGTTGGTGTTAACAGGAACTTTACTTGTTAGTATTATTCCTTTATCGGGTTTGCTGGTTAGGAGTTTTGGGAAAAAGATTGGAACAATTGCGATTTCAGTCCTTGCGGCATCACAAAAACTACAATTAAATAAAATCCTGTTAGCCGTAGGGTTGAGCTTTTTAAGATACATAATTTTCGCCTCTCAGTTTTTAATAGTTATGCTTGTTTTTGGGGTGGATGGTAATCTTGTATTGCTAATAGCCGGGATCAGTTGGATATTTTTGGCAAAATCAATTATTCCCTCTTTTAGCTTTTTAAATGATCTGGGTATTCGTGAATTTTCGGCACTGATATTTTTCCAATCATTCGGTGTGAATATTGTGCCCGTCCTAACTGCAAGTTTATTTATTTGGCTGTTGAATATAGTATTGCCATCTTTTGCAGGGATGCTATTCATAAATAAATCCAGGGGTTAACCAGGTGGATATTGTCATTTTGATAATATCGGGTTTTTACTTTTTGTTCCTCATTCTTATATGGTATGGATGGAAAAAAATTCCAGTCACCCATCAATCATCATTCGATCATCTGTTTGTTTCAGTTATCATTCCTTTTAGAAATGAAGGTGAAAACATTGTTCAAATACTCCAGGACTTATCAGAAAATAATTACAACAATCAATTTGAAATAATATTAATAGATGACCACTCAACAGATACTACCCGGGAGATTGCAAATCGTTGGATTGAAGACCATTCAGTAATTGGATTGGATATCAAAATAGTTCAGCTAGCTGATGGAGAAGGAAAGAAAGCTGCAATTAATTTAGGGATTAATAAGTCATCAGGGAATTTGATTATTACAACGGATGCGGATTGCAGGTTGTCCAAAAACTGGATTAAGGAGATTGCAGGGGCTTTCAGTCAATCCGATTTGATATTTGGTCCAGTGATGTTATTTGATAATGGAACCATTTTTTCACAATTACAAATCATTGAGTTCATGGTTTTACAGGTCGTAAGTGCTGCTACTTGGAGGATGGGTATCCCCACAATGTGTAATGGTGCAAACCTTGCCTACTTGAAAGCGGCATTTAATGGAGTAAAGGGGTTTTCGGGAAATGAACACATCGCTTCTGGTGACGACGAATTTCTGATGCATAAAATCTATAAGGAAAATCCTGATAGGTTACGTTTTCTAAAATCTAAAGATGCTATCGTCCATACCCAACCACACCAAAATATACTACAGTTTACCGACCAGCGGAAAAGGTGGGCAGGAAAATGGAAAGGGTATCAACATACACCATCCACTTTGTTGGCAGTATTCATATTTATTTCAAACCTGTCGTTTATTATTGGGTTTTCTGCTATTTTTTTTGGGTTCATCAACTTTTACATGATTGCTGTAATCTTTGCAATGAAATTTATCCTGGAATTCAAATTAATTCATACTGTTCGAAGGTTTTATAGCGTTAAAGTAAGGATGTTCCCATTTGTTTTGATGCAATTCATTTACCCGGTATATGTTGTCTTTTTTAGCATTGTTTCTCAATTTGGAGGATACGTTTGGAAAGGAAGGCTGGTTAAATAATGGATAAATTGAGTGAACATGAGTATGAAATTATCGATGAATTGTATTTCCTTGTGAGTTTTGAAGAATTGTTAAAAATCCTCCCCATGGATAAAGATGTTTTAAAACAGGGTCTTGGTAATTTGGTTGACAAACGCTGGGTGAAATGTTATAATAACCCTGAACAAGATGTTGATTTTCATGATGTTGATTTTGAAAATCAATTTGACAAATATCACTATCTTGCAACCAAAGAGGGCCTATTTATTCATAATAGTAAGTAATCATTAGTTGATGAATGGAAACTGAACTGCAAACACTGCAAAAAAAGTATTATCTGAAGAAGATGGAGGTAAATTCTCTTCTTGAGATTACCCAGGCCATCAATGAAAACCTTGATAAGAAGGCATTATTTAAAATATATGATTTCACTATTCGGGCAAATTTGAATGTTGGTAAACTTGCAATGTTTGTACATGACGAAACATGGAATTGTGAGGCTTTTTTTGGAGCTTCACCCGAATTGAAAACCACCCAACTCCCAGATGGGATCCTGGAAATAAAGGAAGAAAATTATGGACCATTTCCATCACCATTCGAAGAGTTTGAGGTAGTTATACCCATCAAACACAAAGCCACTATTCTATCATATGTTTTCGTTGCCCCCAGTGAACTATCAGAAGTAAAAATAAATACGATTTTTCTGCAGGCAATCAGTAATCTGATCATCGTGGCAATAGAGAATCAACGTCTTACTTCACATCAGATTCGTCAGGAAGCATACAGGCGCGAACTTGAAATCGCGAAGGAAGTTCAGAAGCTGTTATTCCCGGAAGATTTACCGTATGGGGTCCGTTTAAAGGTAGAAGCCAGTTATCTGCCACATCAATCGGTGGGAGGAGATTACTATGACTATATTCCAATAAATGAAAACCAATTTTTGATATGCATTGCTGATGTATCGGGCAAAGGAGTTCCGGCAGCGTTGATGATGTCTAATTTTCAGGCATCGTTAAGGACACTGCTGCGTACAACTCCCAATTTAACAGAGATAGTAGAAATCATTAATTATCAGATTCTTCAAAATGCAAAGGGTGATAATTTCATTACTTTTTTTGGTGGTATCTACGACCATAAATTAAATACATTGGTATACGTAAACGCCGGACACAACCCACCTTACCTGTATAACCGCGAGAAAGGTATGCAGACCCTCGAAGAAGGATGTACAGTATTGGGAATGTTCCATCCATTGCCGTTTATAAACGAAGGGTTCATTACTGATTTAGATAATTTCACACTTTTATTATATACAGATGGTGTGACAGAAACAGAAAATGAAAGCGAGGAGGAATTTGGAAGCGAGCGTATCGAGGAATTTCTGGAAGAAAATCGGGAAAAGGACCTGAAAGAACTACACAAAGGATTGTTAGCGGAGCTTGATGTATTTAAAGGTAGTAAAGGATACCGCGACGATATCACTATACTATCCTGTCGCCTCGAAGAACGTTAAATAATTTTGGAATGTTTTATTATAAAACTCCATCAATTATCAAATCACTGGCTCCGGGATTAACATGGAATAAGCAAAATGGTCACAGGGGGATTTACCTTACTTTCGATGATGGTCCTGTAAAAGGAGTTACAGACTGGGTGCTTGATTTACTGAACAAAAAAAGTATTAAAGCTACTTTTTTCTGCGTGGGAGAGAATGCCCAGGGAAATTTACAACTGATGGCAAGGATTGTTGATGAAGGCCACAGTGTAGGAAATCATACATTCAATCATCTCGATGGGTGGAAAACAACCAGTGCGAAATATTTGCAAAACATAGAAAAGTGTGAAAAAGTGATTTCTTCCTTTTCTAAAAGCAAGCTATTCAGACCACCACACGGGAGACTTAATCTTAAGGCAAGCAGAACACTAAAAAAAGGTTATGAAATAGTTATGTGGGATGTACTGGTGGGTGATTACAAAAATAAATTCAATTCGGATAAAAGTTTAATTAAATCAGGGAAGGCTGTCAGGGCTGGCTCTATCATCGTTTTTCATGACAGTAGAAAATCCGAAGCCAATATGAAATCGGTGCTGCCTCAATTTATTGATGATATGCTCAAAAGAAATTTTCAGTTTTGTAAACTGTAACCCGTGGATTCAATTGAAATCATTTGTCTGGTCATTCTAGGTCTTTTAATTACGAAAGACATCATCCTCATTTATTTTTTTATTTATCAATTTAAAACCATCCAAGGTACAGTGTCAACTCAATTCATTTCGATTGTAGTAGCTGCACGGAACGAAGAAGAAAATATTGAACAGTGTATTAATAGTTTATTGGAGCAGGATTATGGGCAAGAGAAAATCGAAATCCTGGTTGGCAACGATGCATCGGAGGATAAAACACTTGAAATAATAAAATCAATTGCTGAAAAAAACCCTGTTGTAAGGGTATTTGATATTACTGAGTTGGTAACAAATTCACCGGGTAAAATGAACGTTCTCGCACAACTTTGTGAAAAGACCAATGGTGAGTATCTATTATTTACTGATGCCGACACAACCATGCCACGAACATGGGTTTCTTCAATGGTATCAGTACTTGCTCGGGGTTATGGTATTGTAACAGGTGTTACACTATTAAAAGCGGCAACCATATTTGATCATTTTCAGAATATCGATTGGGCGATTGCGATAGCTTCTGTAAAGACAGTAGAAGATGCAGGAATAAGGGTTACTTCCATAGGTAATAACATGGGTGTGTCAACCGTAGCATATAAAAAAGTTGGAGGATTCAGAGGAATCCCTTATTCGATTACTGAGGATTTTGAACTTTACAAATCAATTATTAATGCAGGATTTAAGTGTTTCCATAGATATGGAAACGAAGTTCTTGCAATGACTTCCCCAATGAAAAATATAAAAGACCTGATACTCCAGCGGGAGAGATGGTTTCATGGTGTTGTACAATTGCCATTTATTATGGTCTTTATCCTGGTTTTAAATTCATTATTCGTACCCGCTTTATTTATTTTAATTTTGCTAAATCCACTTTTAGGGCTTGGTCTGGGTGTTATCAGGATTCTACTTGAGGGATGGTTTTTAAACAGCATTAGTTCAAGGCTGAAAAGACGCACCCCGCTATTATGGTTGATTCCTTTTGAGTTGTACCAGGGATTTATAAATTTGGCAGC
>CAZONK010000001.1:1744-63504 GCA_964581095.1 uncultured Roseivirgaceae bacterium | reverse complement strand
CTTATATGAAATATTTCATTCGGACATGGCGAGCCAGGCAGTATTTAAAGGTGGTACAGCGCTGTCTAAATGTTACAAACTAATTGAACGGTTTTCAGAGGATATTGATATAGTTGTGCTCAGAAATGAAAACGAATCTGCTAATCAACTCAAAAATAAAATTAAAGCAATAAGTAAAATTGTTGAAGCTATTATGCCAGAAGTTAATATAGAAGGACTAACAAACAAAAGGGGAAATATCAGAAAAACTGTACATGAATTCAACAAACTCTTTGAGGGTGATTTTGGTCAGGTAAGAAAACATATAATTTTAGAAGCTACATGGCTTGGGAATTTTAAACCATACAGTACTTGCGAACTTAGTAGTTACGTAACAGATATGATGAAGGAAAAAGGACAGGATGATGTGATTGGGGAATATAATATGCAGCCTTTTGTTGTACAGGTATTAGACAAAAACAGGACGTTATGTGAGAAAATAATGAGCTTGGTCCGTTTTTCACGACAAAAAGAGCCAATCATTAACCTTTCTAATAAAATTCGTCATGTTTACGATGTTCATTTAATGTTGAAGAATGATGAAATAAATGACTACTTTAAAAGCGATGAATTTGATAAAATGCTAATCAAAGTTGGCGAGGATGATGTTGTCAGCTACAGAAATGACAATAAATGGTTGGCAGAACATCCTGCAACAGCCATGATTTATAATAAGCCCAAAGAAACTTGGAACAAAATTAAAACTGCCTATCAAACTACTTTTCGGGAATTAGGAACAGGTGAACTACCGAAAGAGAGTGACTTGGTATTAACACTTGAAAAAGTTAAAGAAAGGCTTAAATCCATAAATTGGAATCTAAAAGTAATATAATAAATTATTTGAAATCTTCAGAGATCTGTAAAAATCTGCTATAGAACAAGGCCTAATAAAAATAATCTCACCGACAATAGGTTACCCTGCCCAGCCTTCCCTATCCAGACTCCTGTACTGAATGGCTTCTGCCAGATGCTCTACTTTGATATCATCACTTCCAGCAAGGTCAGCGATAGTCCTGGAAACTTTTAAGATGCGGTCATAAGCCCTTGCGGAAAGGCCGAGTTTTTCCATGGCTGTTTTCAGGAGCGACTTTCCTGCGGTATTGATTTCACATTGTTCCTTCGTTACTTTCGAAGGCATCATTGCATTGCAATAAATTTCAGGTTTCCCTTTAAACCGGGACAACTGAATATCGCGGGCTTTTATTACACGTTCACGGATGTCAGCGCTGGTTTCATTTTTACGCGATGCTGTCATTTGGTCGAAGGAGACAGGGGTGACTTCCACATGCAAATCAATCCGGTCAAGCAAGGGCCCGCTGATTTTTGACAGGTAACGCTGAACCATACCCGGTGCACAAATACATTCTTTTTCCGGATGGTTGTAGAAACCGCATGGACAAGGGTTCATAGAGGTGATCAGCATGAAATTGGCGGGGTAATCCACTGATATTTTTGCCCTGGAAATAGTTACCCTACGATCTTCCATCGGCTGGCGCATGACCTCAAGGACTGATCGTTTGAATTCAGGAAGTTCATCAAGAAACAATACACCGTTATGCGACAGGGAAATTTCCCCGGGTTGTGGCGATCCGCCTCCTCCAACCAAAGCCACATCACTTACTGTATGATGGGGTGACCGGTAGGGCCGCCTTGCAACAAGCGATGCTTTTGCATCAAGCAATCCAGCAACAGAGTAAATTTTTGTCGTTTCTAATGCTTCCTGAAGGGAAAGGGGAGGAAGAATGGATGGAAGTCGCTTGGCAAGCATGGTTTTACCGGCCCCGGGCGGGCCAATCATAATCACATTATGACCTCCGGCTGCGGCAATTTCCAATGACCTTTTTATGTTTTCCTGGCCTTGTACATCCGCGAAATCAGCATCATAGTTATTGAGTTCATGCATAAATATATCGCGCGTATCCTTTTGTATTGGGTCCAACGAAATATTACCGTCAAGAAATTCAATGGCTTCTGAGAGCGAACGAACACCATAAACGTTCAGGTTATTTACAATTGCTGCCTCTTCTGCATTTTCCAGTGGTAGAATTACTCCTTTAAAGTTGTGATTTCTTGCTTCAATGGCAATTGGAAGAACACCTTTGACCGGCCGAAGTATCCCATCCAAAGCTAATTCTCCCATGATTACGTAATCTTCCAGAGCTTCACAATGGATCTGCCCCGATGATTTCAAAATGGAAAGGCAAATGGGAAGGTCGTACGCTGATCCTTCTTTTCGAATATCAGCCGGAGCGAGGTTTACAATCACTTTATTCCTGGGCATCTCGAAGCCTGTATTTTTTATGGAAGACTCGATTCGGTGTTCACTTTCTTTAACGGCGCTGTCGGGTAGCCCGCTCATGAAATACTTTTTCCCCTGGCCAACGTTAACTTCAATGGTTATTTTAATAGCATCCACCCCAAAAACCGCACATCCATAGGCCTTCGATACCATCTTACGCGAGGTGTTTTTCTGTCAAAAGAATAAGTATGTGAATTATTTTGATATGTACTTCCTGAATACGATCGGCATATCCATTATGTTGTACCCTTATCTCAATATCTGCTATTTCACTTAGTTTTCCACCATTGTTTCCAGTGAGGGCTATTACCTTCATCCCTTTTTCGCGTGCTGTGGCAGCAGCATTGATTACGTTAATCGAATTCCCACTTGTGCTAATTGCAAGCAAAACATCACCGGGGTTTCCAATGGCTTCCAGATACCTTGAGAACACATATTCAAACCCATAGTCATTGGCAGTACAAGTAATATAGCCTGAGTCTGCGATAGCAATAGCAGGAAACGGTTTTCGTTCTTCCCGGAATTTCCCGGTAAGTTCTTCAGCGAAGTGCATTGCATCGCAATGGGATCCTCCATTTCCACATGAAAATACTTTACCACCATTCTGGAAACTTTTTGCTATGGTTTCTGCAGCTAGCCCGGTGTTTGCAAGTTGTTGATTGTCATTTAAAAATGCTGAAAGTACTTGCGAAGCCTGCTCGAGTTCTTCAATGATAACCCTCGATGAATTCATACGTATTTTTTTCAGGGAGTAGGAGTAGTAGAATCATCTTCTTTTGCTTCATCAGGATTTTTTTCCTCCTCCTCTTTTAGCTCATCTACAGGTGGTATTTCATCCGGTACTGATTTGCCGGCTTCCTGCAAATCAAATAATTTAGCTTTCAGCATTGTGTGTTCATCTTTCGATTTTCTCACTTCACTTCCAATCAACCGAATTTCGCGGTTCACAACCACGTAGGAAACCAGGAAAAGAATCAACCCCGAAAATGTGATGTATTTCATCCATGGGATATACGATTTGAAATTTAGAAGAAATCCCAGGTCATCTTGTTTTGAATCAACGTACATTGAGCCAACAAAAAGTAGGGCGTTATAAGCAAGGAAAAGATAGAATAATGTTTTTCTAGGATTTTTCATATCAATTAAAAGAAGACGGCCATAAATATAAATAAATCATTCATCAAGCAACAATTTCTAGCTTATGCTTTTTGAATCAGTGTTAATTTTTTATAAACACCCCCGGCACTCATTAATTCATCATGCGTTCCTTTCTCAATTAACTTCCCCTTATCTATCACCAAAATTTCATCTGCATGTTGAATGGTACTAAGACGGTGTGCAATTACAATTGAAGTCCTGTTCGACATCAATTTTGTCAACGCATCCTGTACAAGTTTTTCAGATTCGGAATCCAGGGCCGAAGTGGCTTCATCAAGTATGAGGATTGGGGGGTTTTTCATTATCGCACGTGCAATGCTCAGACGCTGGCGCTGGCCACCTGATAATTTTGTTCCCCGATCACCCACAATCGTTTTATATCCATCGGATGTTTCCATTATAAAATCATGCGCATTGGCTATTTTGGCAGCATTTATAACGTCTTCTTCCTTTGCATTTTCGATTCCAAAAGCGATGTTGTTGAATATCGAGTCATTAAACATGATAGATTCCTGGGTTACAATCCCCATTTGTTTTCTAAACGAATCCAGTTGAAATTTGCGAATGTCAACTCCATCAAGGCAAACTTTCCCTTCCTGAGGATCATAAAAGCGTGGTATCAGGTCAGCAATGGTAGATTTGCCACCTCCTGAGGGGCCAACAAGGGCAATGGTGTTGCCTTTCTGGATTCGTATATCGATGTTTTCAAGTACATTTTCAGATTCATAAGCAAAGGATACATTTCGAAATTCAATGGAATCTTTTATAAAAGGGGCTTCAATAGCATCGGGATAATCAATTATTTTTGACTTTGCATCAATAATTTCGAAAATTCTGTCTCCCGACGCTAACCCGCGCTGGACTAAAGAATATACTGAGGCTACAGCTTTCGCCGGTTGAAGAATTCTTGCAAAGACAATGATAAATGTAATAAACTGGCTGGCAGTAATGGTTGACTCGTTATCCAGAACAGCAATACCCCCAAGTAACAATATACCCGTTACAATTAAAATGCCCATAAATTCAGAAAACGGGCTTGCCAGATCGGTTCTTTTTGCAATCGATAACATAATCCGGGCGTAGCTGGATATTTCTTTTTGAAATCGTTCTATAACAAATTTTCGTGCAGTAAATGCCTTTATCAGGCGAACGCCTCCAAGTGTTTCTTCCACCTGGTTTGTAATTCTTCCAATGGTGTCCTGACCTTCACCTGCTTTTTGTTTCAATTGTCTTGAAATCACTCCTATAAGTAATCCCGAAATCGGTATGAGCAGCAGCGTATATAAAGTTAGTTTCGCACTGATCGTAAAAAGCAGGACAAATTGCCCGATAAGTAAGATGGGTTCCTGCAATAATACTTTTACAGAATCTACAATTGTGAATTCTATTTGCTGGACATCATTGGTAACCCTTGATACGATATCCCCTTTTCTCTTTTCAGTGAAGTATCCAAGATGTAGCCTTGTGAGGTTTTTGTATATCTCACTTCGTAAATTTTTAATTACACGTGTTCTGAAATAAGCCAGTACAACGGATATCAGATATCTGAAAAAATTCGAAAAAAGGCTGGATGCAACAATAATAAGGCACACATATATTAGTGCACCCACTTTCCCATCCTCAATAATAATAGAATTGAAAAAGTAATTAAATAAATTTTTGAAATAAGTAACATCAAAGCTGAAAGCTGGGAGTTGTTCTGCAACAGTGATTGCTTCAACATTCACCTGGTTAAACAAAACGTTCAGTAGTGGTATTAACAATGCCAGGTTAAAAATGCTGAATACCACATATAAAACCGAATAGGTCGCATATTGAGGGAGGTAAATGCCCCAGGGTTTCCCGAACGAAAGAAGTCTGAAGTATGTATTCATTAACTAAAAAAACCGGGTTGCAATTTAGAAGATAAAGGCTTAAAAATCATGCATACGCTGCTGGATATTCCAGCGGAAGGCCAAATTTACAGAATTTGTATTTTGATTCATGGCAGGCAACTCGCTGCTTTTATCCCTATAAATGTATTTGATATCAATAAATACATTGTGTTTCAGCTGAAATGTGGTTGTAAAATCAACCAATGTAAGGTTGGTAGCTACTCCCTGCCCTGTTTTATTGTCATATTCCTGTTCACGGGTAGTATTGTCCTTAAAAATGTTGCCACCCCAATTGGTGCTTTTGTCTTCATCCTCTCCATAACTGGCAAATATTGGACGAAGTACAAATGTAAACCTGTCGAAGGGTTGGTATCGAATTTCTGCGATTATTTCATTGAAATTCGCCCCAAGCGGATGGGCGATTTCCTGCAGGTAATTGCCAAAGTTGGTATAGATCGAGCGGTGCGAATAAATATAGGGCCTGGTATAGTTATATTCCAAAAGGAAGTCAAGGTTTGCGAGGTTAAATACATTAATATATTTTCCTCCTAACTGAAATGCATATTTATTTGCCCACCATCCATTACCGGCTTTAATTTCATCCAATTTGAACTCGTCCAATACAAATTGGCCATAGACCGAAAATTTTCTAGCAAAGTTCCATCGAAAGTCCCCACCAATTGATACATTGTCCGAGCTTCCATTTTGCTGCTCGATCGCCCTGTAAAAGATGATAGGATTTAAATAGTTTAAATCAAAATTGTTGTTCCCGGTTGAATCTTCTCTTCCATACGCCACGGTCTCAAAAACTCCCAGGTTCAGGGATTTCCCGATGTTTACACTTAAGTGATGCAGTACTACATATTTCACAGGGAAGTCATTTCCTGATGGAGACCCACCGAGCCGACCAAAGGCATCAGCCCTCATTTGAGTAAACAGGTTTGTATATTTAAATCTGCCGATACGGGTGTTCACTTTTAGAAATAAGTAGGGTGGAGAAAAATCTGACAAAATCAGGGAACGGTATCCGTTACCAATAAAAAAGCGATCATGCCCGAACTGGAAGTTGATGTGTTTTGAAGCCTGGAAGCTGATATATCCCCGCGCTGTAAAAAAGTCAACCCCATTGTCTTTAAATCCTTTATAGAATCCTTCATGAGGAACAGCATGTCGTTTGGAAATAAAATCCCTTACATAAAATGGAAGTACTGCCTGGTTATCAGTAAGAAAAGAGTAGAATCCTACTTTACCATCTATCGTACCGCGAATTTCAAGTCCACGGGTGTTTACCCATGTGGTAATGTCGGATTCCGTCTCTTTGCCTGCCCCAAAAAGGAAAACAGGATTGACATGGAAGTCAAAGTCTTTACTTCGATGCTGCCATAAATCTGATTTTACTTTATAGAAATGCTTGAGAAATGCTTTCTTACTAGTGTTTTCTGGCGAATCACTCCATTCCCAGTTATCATTTTCCAGGTAGGATAAATTGAATTGGTCCTGTAGGGATAGTGACAGGTCCCCCGATTGCAGGCTATCAATAAACCGGGCAACGGCTTTTCTGGGATAGGCCTTGTACACCGAATGAAAGCCGGGCGTAAAATCTCCACTCATTATCTCCATCCGTTCTATAAGATGGTTGTAATCGCGATCAAGTTGTGCATTGGTGCTCTGGGCTGCTACAAACCCCGGAATACCCAATATCAATAATAATATAATTAGTAATTTTTGCAATTCTATAATCTCAAAGCATCCAAGATACTAATTGTAGTTTTCAAAAAATATGCGATCGCACAAGAATATTTATGTTATCGAATACTATACTTATAAATTTGACTTTGTAAATAAAGTTATAATGGCTACTTTTGCAATCCGTTTTAAAAACATCTATTAAAAGAAGAAAAAGATGAAAAAAGATTTCCATCCGCAATATAAAGAAGTGGTTTTTGAAGACACTCAGAATGGATTTAAGTTTTTGACGAAATCTACCATGGGATCCAAGGAAAAGATTAAATGGGAAGATGGGAATGAATATCCTCTAGTAAAAATAGAAGTAAGTTCAGCTTCTCATCCGTTTTATACTGGCAAGAAAGTATTTGTTGACACTGCGGGACGTGTTGAGAAGTTTAACAGACGATACAAGAAAAAATAAAGGGAATTTACACAGGAATGAAGTCTCCATGATGTACATCGTGGAGACTTTTTTATTTTTACAGCATGAATATAATTTTGTTTGATGACCCTTCGACCAGGTCCCATTTGTTGCCATTAACATATCTTCGTCCAATCGCTGATATTCGTATAGGTATTATGACTATAGCGGAAAAGTGGATGAGCTTTTCGGTATCGAAAGTTTCATACCTGGTGGCAGAATATCTTCAGCCCAATTTCCCAAGAAATATAGAGGATCAAAATCTTTTGATTAATGGTGCCGTCATACCAAATGACGGGTTATGGGAAGAAATAAATAGATTACTGCCTGGTGAGGGACTGTATAAGGAAGATGTACTACTGGCTGCAATTGTTGAAGCCGGCGAAATAGACGAATTTTTAAATGGATCGAATAACTTAAAACGCAAACAACATTCAGAATCAGTTGTAATTATTGACCGTGTCTGGAAAATATTTAATGAAAATGGAGATCAGATTCGCAAAGATTTCGATATTGTAACAAAAGGCAGGGAATCTGCTTCGGTAACAGATCCGCATACAATCATTTATGGAAAGGAAAATTTATTTTTAGAAGAAGGTGTTGATATTAAAGCCGCCATAATTAATGCTGAGGAAGGTCCCATCTACCTGGGGAAAAATTCCAGGATTATGGAAAGTGCAATTCTTCACGGACCTGTTGCAGTTGGAGAAGGAACACATATTAATTTGAATGCCAAAGTAAGACACAATACCACATTTGGTCCCTATTGCAGGGCAGGTGGAGAAATAAATAATGTTGTAATGTTTGGTTATAGCAATAAAGGACATGAAGGTTTTCTTGGCAATGCAGTAATAGGAGAATGGTGCAATATTGGAGCAGATACAAATAACAGCAATCTCAAAAACAATTATGCTGATGTAAAAATCTGGAGTTACCCTAAAAAGGGGTTTATAAATACCGGTTTGCAATTCTGTGGAATGATCATGGGAGATCATACAAAGTGCGGTATAAACACAATGTTTAACACAGGTACAGTTATTGGTATCGGTTCGAATATTTTTGGTGCGGGATTCCCACGAAATTTTATCCCATCTTTTAGCTGGGGTGGTGCTTCAGGATTTAAATCATTTCGAATAGAACGGTTTTATGAAATGGCAAATAAGATGATGGAAAGAAGGAATATTCAACTTTCCGATAATGACAAAGCCATACTTTCTCATATCTTTGAAGTTTCTTCGGAATTCAGGAATTTTTAGCGATTAATGCACTTTAATACCATTCCAGGTCTGAATGAGGTGAAAGAACACCTCATTTCTACAGTAACGCAAAACAAGGTTGCCCATGCACAATTGTTTGCCGGACCTGAAGGGAGCCCGAACCTTGCAATGGCAATCGCCTTTGCCAACTATCTTACTTGTTTAAAAAGGTTGCCAACGGGGAGTTGCGGAGATTGCCCTGCTTGTAAAAAATCTTTCAATTTTGTCCACCCGGATATCCAATTTATTTATCCGGTAACAGGAACGAAAAGCATAGCTTCAAAAGATGCACTGAGCAATAAATTTCTTAAAGAGTGGCGTAGCTTTATTAAGGAGAACATTTATAGTACCCTTGAAGAGTGGACGATTGCATTTGGTGGACAAGATAAACAAGCAATAATTACGGTGAATGAAACGAGGGAAATTATTAAAAGTCTCTCGCTAAAGTCATTTGAGTCCGAATACAAGATTGTTATTATTTGGCTTCCTGAAAGGATGGGTAAGGAAGGAGCCAATGCTTTACTTAAAGTGTTGGAAGAACCACCTGACAAAACTGTTTTTTTACTTGCAACCAACAATGCCGAACAATTACTGTCAACGATTACCTCACGGACTCAACGGATGAATATCAGGAAATTTACGGATGAAGAAATAGGCATTGAATTGGTGGGGAAATATGACATTTCTGAAGAGAAAGCCCAACGTATATCCAGAATTGCAGATGGTAGCCTGCACGAAGCTCAAAAGGTTATTTTGGAAATAGAAGACAATACACATGAATGGTTCAGGGAATGGATGAGGGTTTGTTTCACGATAGTCTACCCCAGAATGGTGGAGCTGTCAGAAGAGTTCGCAGCAATGAACAAGGTAATGAGAAAAAGTATGCTTGCCTATAGCATCGGTATGATGCGTGAGACCCTGATTACCGGATCAGTCCCTGAGTTGAGCCGAATACACGGTGAAGACGAGACATTTGCACTGAATTTTAGTAAAGTTATGGATGAAGAAAAGATAGGTAGCATTTTTGATGCAATGGGTGCATCTATGTATCACCTTGAAAGGAATGCAAATGCTAAAATTGAATTCCTGAACTTATCCATTTTAATATCTGATATATTTAAGTCAACACAAAAAATAAAGCAGTAATGAAATATTTGTATAAAACACTTTTCCTATTGTCCATTTTACTAATTACAGCATGTGAGGAATCTGATTATCTGGTAACCATCTCCACTGAATATGGTAATATGAAGCTGGTATTATTTGATGAAACACCTCTTCATAAAGCTAAATTTATTGAGTTTGCAAAGGATGGCAAATATGACAGTACAACCTTTCATCGGGTTATTAGGGAATTTATGGTGCAGGGTGGCGATGTGAATCGTCTACCCGGAGTAACGGATAAGGATAACACGCTTATTGATGCGGAATTTCGGCCCAACCTGGTACACACAAAAGGTGCCCTAGCAGGTGCCCGTACAAATAATCCTGAAAAACGTTCAGGTACTCAATTTTATATTGTTCATGGAAGGAAGTTTTCCAGGGAAGAATTGGTAAAACTTACTGAGGATAGCTATTATAATCAGTGTGTTCAAAAACTGAACCAACTGTTTCAGGAAGGGAAAAACAAGGATGTGTTGAACGATCTGATTGCGTTGCAGCAAGTAAACGATGATGCGGGAGTAAGGGAAAAAGTATTAGAATCTGTCGGTATTGTTGAAGCTGAATATGGGAAAATTGTTAAAAAGTCCTATACAGACGAACAGCTTTCAAAATATGAAAGTATAGGTGGTTCCCCACATCTGGATTGGGAATATACGGTGTTTGGACAAGTAGTTGAGGGCCTGGAGATTGTTGATAAAATTGCGGAGCAATCAACGGGCCCGGGTGACGTACCCCTTGAGGACATTTATATGATGGTAACAGTTGAAGAAATTTCAAAGAAAAAAATTGCCAAACTTTATGGCATTGAATATCCTGAGGAGAAATAGATGAGGATATTATTAACAGGAGCCAATGGTCTGTTGGGTCAAAAACTTGTCAGGCATATTCATAAAAATAGCAACCATGATTTCCTGGCGACAGGACGTGGTAAAAAACGTTTCAAATATCCTGCTGGTTACCAGGAATTGGATATTTCTAATCTGAAAAATGTTGAGGATGTATTCAATGATTTTAAACCGGATGCGGTTATTCATACGGCTGCAATGACAAATGTAGATGAGTGTGAACTCAATAAGGAAAATTGCTTTTTATCAAACGTTACCTCCGTTAAAATCCTTGTGGAGGTTGCGGAAAAACTGAACTCCTTTTTTCTATATCTCTCAACAGATTTTATTTTTGATGGCAACACCGGAATGCTTGATGAGGATCAACAGGCATCACCGGTTAATTACTATGGTGAGACAAAGCTAGAAGCTGAACGTATTGTAATGAATAGTAAAATTCCCTGGGCAATTGCCAGAACTGTCCTCGTGTATGGAATTGTTGAGGACATGAGCAGGTCAAATATCATATTGTGGGTCAAAAACAGCCTGCAGGAAGGTAAAAAGATAAATGTGGTGGATGACCAATGGCGAACACCTACTTTGGCCGAAGACCTGGCTGACGGTTGTTTCAGAATTGTTGATCAAAAACAAACAGGAATTTTTAATATTTCAGGCAAGGACTATCTTACGCCTTATCAAATGGCATTGAAAACTGCCGATTATTTTGGTCTTGATAAATCACTTATACAAAAAACAGATTCAACGATTTTTACACAACCTGCTAAGCGTCCAATGCGTACGGGATTTGATATTAGTAAAGCCAGAACAGTTTTGGGATATCATCCACAATCTTTTGAAAAGGGCATTGAAACAGTTGCAAAACAAGTCCAATCCATTCGTCCTTAAATATTGGTATTATTGGAAAAATTGTACTATTCTTGGTGACTTTAAATCGGGGGTTCCCGAAAAACCTGAATCAATTAACCTTAATTAACTTAAACTTTTAATACTATGTCTGTTAGCCCAAGCTCAGAAGACAGGGGAGAATGGGGATCATCGTTTGGTTTTATCATGGCTGCAGCCGGTTCGGCGGTAGGGCTTGGTAATATCTGGAGGTTTCCTTATATCACCGGCCAGAATGGTGGTGGTGCCTTTGTGTTTGTGTATATATTGTGCGTGATCCTTATTGGGGCACCTTTATTATTTAATGAAATCGGTCTTGGCCGATTGACCGGGAAAAACCCAATAGGTGCATTTAAAAAGACAGGGTCAAACAAATTCTGGTTATTTATTGGGGCGCTGCTGGCAATTCTTGTCAGTTTTTTTGTTCTTACTTACTATAGCGTTATAGCCGGATGGACGATTGGTTATATTTTTAAAACCGCTGTAGGGAACCAAACCCCATTCGCAGATTTTGCTGCGGAACCCGGGATGGCCATTGGCCTTTCAGCTATATTCCTATTGATTACGGTTGTCATCGTATTAGGGGGTGTTTCTGGAGGAATTGAGAAAGCTTCAAAAATATTAATGCCCATGTTGTTTCTCCTGATTTTTGTGGTTGTAGCACGAGCAGTTACCCTCGAAGGGGCAGATGCAGGATTAGCATATTATTTGAACCCTGATTTTTCAAAGATTACAGGCCAGACAGTACTGGCGGCCCTCGGGCAGGCATTCTTTTCGATGAGTATCGGTTGGGGGATCATGATTACATATGGCTCTTACTTACCAAAAAGCACCAATATTGTGAGTGCCGGCCTCTGGGTTGGCATGATGGATGCCGGTGTAGCTTTGTTAGGAGGTTTAATGGTATTTCCGGCAGTATTTGCGTTTGGGAAAGACCCGGCTGCAGGTCCGGCTCTTGTATTCCAGGTTTTACCCGATGTGTTTTCACAGATGCCTGGAGGAAATATTGTAGGGGCGATTTTCTTTCTATTATTGATGGTAGCGGCGCTTACATCTGCAATTTCAATGCTTGAAGTACCTGCATCTTACTTTATCGATGAGCGTAAATGGAGTAGGAAAAAAGCAGCCTGGGTGGTTGCCATACTTGTTTTTATTGTTGGTATTCCTTCAGCATTATCTTTTGGGGGATCTGAGTTTTTCTCGGGTATGTCCATCCCTAAGATTGATGGGGGTATGACTGAAGATGGGTTCTTTGGAATTATGGACTATTACTTTGGAACATTGTTCATCGTGGTGGTCGCTCTTGCAACAGCAATATATGTTGGATGGGCAATGAAAATTGATCGGGTTGTTGATGAAATCAAGATGGGATCTGACTTTTTTACGAAACCAATGATTGGGTCCATCTCGTTTTCTACCATGTGGGTATTCTTTATCAAATATGTCTGCCCGATCGTTATCGGTCTTGTGTTCTTAAATATGACAGGGTTGTTTGGCACTCCTGGTTCGGGAGGTTGATTGAAGTAATTCATATAAAAATTTAAAATAAGGCCCTGGCGATTGTCAGGGCTTTTTGTTTTTCGGGTTAAAAATGAGGAAGTACAAAGCAAGGGGGACTGCCCAATTTGAAGATCGCTCAACAAAAGCAAGAATTGATTCACCGGATATCGGGCGTATTAAGGCAGTAATAAAAGCCCAAAACACTGCATACAGTATAATCGGTTTTAAGGGTTTGACAAGAACCACTAAGGCTACAATCAGATCAATTACACCGATAACAGGCATTATCCTGACAGCCCATTCCGGTGAAAATCCTACCGTGGTGAGATATGGTATCCAGGAAGCATTAGAAAATATCGCGAACATGCCATGGCCCATGAACGTGCCAAAAACTCCTATCCGCAGTATCCACTCAATTTTCTTTGTCACATTCATTCTTCATTACTTCAAATCAAAAGTTTCGATTAGTTCAAGCGTATCAGGATTCATAACTTCCATCTTTATCTTATCACCATTGACGTGGAAGAATACGAGGGCGTTCTGGGTTGTGAAGCTACTTGTATAAGGTGTCCAGGGTGTTTGCTCCTGTGCATAATAGGGTGCACCGGCAGCTCCATTATTGATTTGAAAAATTGTTCTCTTTAGCTCCAGTTTTTTACCTTCCCATTTTTCATCATATATAATTGTTTCTGGGCCAATTTCAGTTTTGCAATAGTTATGTTCATCTCCCGAAAGAATAGCTACTACTTTTGAGCTTTGGTTTATTAGCAAATCCAACAACTCATCCCTGCGTTCGATAATCCCTTTTTTAAGCGGTTTCCCAGCAACCCAGGGTCGCTTTTCATTATTTCCCCTGTACCACATATCATCTCCAACGTGCCCGCCATTAGGGAAAAACGGTGTATGTTCTGTGATAAAAATATGATCGATTTCATCATTTTTTTCGAGTGATTTTAAAGTCTTCTTCAACCATTTTGTCTGATTATCCATAATATATCCATGCAAACCGCCTCCGATTTGAGGTATGGTATTGGTGCTTGGTGAATACCAATAGTCAGAATTTAATACAACCATAGCTACATTGTCATAAGTGTAATAAAACACATTTTCTTTATAGCTAGGGAAATCAGTTCTGGTTAAACTGGGATCATATGAGGCTCCATCTTCACTGTCAGGTCCATTCAAGGGGTTAACAAACTGATTACTAAATATTGCTTCTGCTGATGCTTCATCATAGGGGTAGTGGTCAATCATGTAAGTTGTATTCCCGTTCTTAAACATGCGCATAAATGCTTCATGATTGCCCATTGCTGCAACTACCGGGAAGTAATGTGCAAAAGGTTCTATCGCTCGCTTCCAATTGGCATATTGAAGTTTCATATCTCCTTCATTGGTTTGATACCCGGTGATAAGGTCACCTGTAAATTGCATGAAGCGTGCATCTTTATACATCGCCAGCGCCATAATTTTCTTCATGATATAGGAGTTTGAACCAAAAATATTGCGCTCGCCACCTCCATTTCCTGATCGGGAGTCACTTGCATAAGCGAATGTGAATTTAGTCTTTGATCCATTATCCGGGGCTGTCCTGAATTGATACTTTTCGTTAATGTCCCCATATTTTAGTATGTAATCGTAGGGGGTATCTGCGGAAAGGCCCTTTATTTTAATTTCATGGTGATTTGCAGCAGATCCCGTTTTAAAGGTTTTATCCCCCACAATAATTTCTGCAACTATCGGCTGGTTTGTTTCAAATGATATTGTAGCTCCTTCTGATGTCAGCAGGTTTATAAACGGGCCTTCAATAACAGTGGGTGCAACCTCGAAGGGGCCAGTTCCTTTAAAAGTAACTACTCCATCATACAACATACTCCCGTCCTCAGCTATAACCCGATATCCGATTGTTCCTGTCCCTGATTTTTCCCACCCCACCATATCATATGTTTTGCTGAGCGAGTACTTAATATTAATACTTGCTTTGCCTTGTAATATATCAGCAGGAGTTCTAAAATAAACGGGATGAGGATGTTTCGAATCACCATTGGGAATAAAGCCATACATAAGTTTACCGTTAAGACTTTCCTTCCCAAAATCAAAAAATAATCCGGCGGCAGTTCCGGCAATATTTCCTTTCATTTGATCCAATGAGTATTTATGTGGGATTGATACTTCTTCTGCAAAACCAGATTCTGTTTTTATATACTGCCTGCCATTGATGGTGTCATAAACAATATTTGTATGGACCAAAGAGACATTTACAAGACTATCAATTTGCGCAAATGAAATAAATGGAATAAAAACCAAGGTCAATAATGCTGATAATGTTTTCATGATAATTTAAATTGGAAATCAATAATAGGAATATTACTATTATTCACAAATTACTTTTTCATATTCTTCCTCTGTATATGCGTTTCTGGATATGATGTTTCCTTTTGCATTATAAATTATTGCAATATATAGTGAAGCTTCATTTACAAACAACTCTGAATAAAAAAACGGTTCATTTAAACTCCCGATATTTCTTATATCTGTATATGTACCGTTAATAACCATGCCATTTTTTGAGTTTATCATTCCCATTCCTTTCGTTGTAGTAAAAAGCGAGTATTCTTTCCCGGTATCCGGGCTTTGATGATAGGACACTACATTTTGGAGGATTACATCATGGGTATAGATATTCATAAGGTGCCAGGTACTACTATCTGATACCCATGCAACCGAATCATTAAAATAGGAAATATTTGAATATTTGAATGAAAGGAATTCTTCATTATCACTATTTATCAGGCCAAATGAATCATCCTTATGCGCGATCAGCAACGAATCATTATAAAATACCAATGAGCGGTTATATATTGGTGGAATGGATATTTCTTTTGAAAGATTGTATAACCCAAGTTTCCCATCATCTAAAATAGTGATACTACCATCTTTATAATTTGCAATTCCATCATAATCCGGTTCTAAAAGTGTATTTCCATTGGAATCAAGAAGGCCTTTCTTCTTTTTGTATGAGTAAACGAGGTATTCATTTCCAATCGCGGACAAAGAATTATATTTTTCAGGAAGTGTTACTGTATCCGCGGAGCTATTGAACAAAGTTTTAATAGCTCCATCCTGAATCAGGTAATAGTTGATGGGTTTTGTATCCGCGATTGGTGGTGCAGAAAAGATGGAATAGTTACTCCCTGGAGGCAGCAAAACTTTTTTGTTATTTGAAAAGTATAAAATTGTTGTGTCATTTTTGTAAATGAGAATCGTTGTAGAATTTAGAATGTTAATTGAGTCAGCTGAATCCTCAATAACCTGGTCCTCACTTTGTGAAATGATTTTCCAGCCTTCTTTTTCTTTTACGGCAAGCCATTGATCATTGTAATCAATTGAATTAAATATATCTGAAGGATTGATAAGGGGCTCTCTGGATAGAATGCGATATCGATTATCTTGCTCCACAAGAATTCCCATATCAAGAATGGTAATTTCCTGCTTTGCTAAATTGAGGATTGGTCGCAATTCATTTGTTATTAGTCCTTCATCATCATCTTTATATGTTATTATCAGATCGTTATTCAGCAATTCTATATCTGTGTATTGAAAATTAAAAGTGTTTTCTTCACCATCAAGGAGAGGAATAAGGTAATTGGGAGGTATCAGGTCAAACCTGTTCTTTGAGGTCAGTTTTATTAGTACTCCTGCATTATCAATTTCATCAAATACAGGTTTGGTCATTTCAATGCCATTTATTGAAAGTAAACCCCATTTCTTATTTTGCAAGTAAGCGATATACTGGCGCTGGATAAGTTTAACACTGTCATAAACAGGCTTTGATATCTCCTCACCATCATAAAAAATGAGGCCATACCTGCTATTGATTCTATAGGAGATAATTCCATCACCAAAATCGAAGATTCTTTCCATCCCTGGTTTTTGGAAAATATTTGCACCGTTTTTATTAATAATTGATGTAGTAGAGTCAATCGTAGTTAGTAATAATTTATCTGTCACTATCCTGCACAGATATTCCGGTAGTACCCTGGTTATGTTAAGTTTGATTTCGTATCCGGAAGGTGAATTAAATACATAGTACGGATCTTTAAATGTTATGAAAAGAGGCTCCTTTTCCCTTTCTAACAGGGTTTGGATTGAATCTTTATTGAGGTAGGTTTTAGCAACACCTGAGAATGCAATGTCCGGGTTTTCAAAATAAATTCGTGTGGCAGCAACTTTTGATGATTTACTTTCGGGATATTCATCAATGAACTGCTCATAACTTCCTATGGAATGATCTCCTGTAGCTATTTTAAATATTTCCCTTTCTACAATTTCCCTGTAGGGTGTAAAAGGAAAATCTGTGAGGAAATTTTTATAGGATGCCAATTTTCCATCATTTGTTTTCTCTTCATAAATCAATTTTTCATAATTAGTTTTTGCATCATGATATAATTCAGCGTTTGGGTAATCAGTCATATACTGTTTATATGCTTCCCATGTATTGATACTCTGAGCTTTTTCATAAGCCCTTAAATTTCGATACCATACGGCCGAGTCATATTTTGATGAGGTTGTAAATTTTTGAATATAGACTTCATAGTCTAACTGCCGATCACTTTGTTTCGCGAGGACAAATGCATAATTTTCAATCAATGACTTTTGATTTAGCATTAATATCGAATCAATGTCATCTTTATGTAGCTTCTCTTTTTCCTTTAAATCCATATAACCATATTCTTCAAGGCCCTGGAGAATATAGAGGTATGCACTGTCAACATCAAAGCCAGGATATTTATCTGAAAAGTAAAGAATAGAAAGGGCATACTTTTCTCCGGCATTGATACTGTCTTTCTGAATGGTTTTGTAAAGGAGCGTTTCCGCTTGTTCAAATTTCTCTTTTTCAATATTGTTCAAAGCCCTTTTGGCCTGTGACATAACAAGGAAACTGCTGAACAATGCAAAAATTATGGGAAGTACTGTTATTGGTTTCATGGGTCAGAAGACTACAAAAATAAGTGATTTAGAGCGAATGGGTGCATAATATGCTAGTTAGTAAAGGAGTAATATCAAATACTAGTTTGTCTATTATCGGGTGACTGGATAAGCTCTACCTCACTTTGGTCGGTAATACATGAGTAGGTGGTATACACTGAAGCAGAAAGCCATCAACTTCGTCAATGGCTTTCTGCTTCAGTGTCGGGCCTGCCCGACGAAGCTCAGCAAAGATAAATTGGAAAAAATAGGAAGGAAAAAGCCCACCTTCATTCTAGTAGAAATCAGATGGGCGAAGTCGGGATGACTGGATTCGAACCAGCGGCCCCCACGTCCCTAACGTGGTGCGCTAACCGGGCTGCGCCACATCCCGTGTTTTACTCAAGAAAATATTCTTGAAAACGATCGCAAATATATCTCTTATTTCTTGATTTCTTAAGTTGTCTTTCAAATTTCAAAGCATCCGATTTGTTAACAAATTCACGTTTAAATATTAGTTGCCATGGCCCTTTAAATCTTGTCCATTTAGATCTATTTGTGTTGTGATCAAGCAATCTCAGGTTTAGATTTTCGGTAAACCCAATGTACCATTGTGCAGTAGTTTCTGACTTGAGAATATAAACAATATTCATTTCAATGCGGCCCTCCCGACCTATCGGGGTGTGCTAACCGGGCTGCCTGCCCGGATAATTCCGTTCGGACGGGTGCCACATCCTATCCCAAAATGGGAATAAAGTCCATAAAATGGATGAAATACCATAAATTGGAAATTGAAATTGGCTATTAGAAGCCTGAAATCAACATTTTCTTTTCCGGTACAGAATCTGCACTATACTATACAAGAACGAAAAAGAACAGGAGGGATGCTATGAAAAAACGAGAATTTAATTTTTATAAAGTGATTATCGGGATAATTTACCTGATGCTGATTATCCTTATTTTGATTACGATATTCTTGTGATGCAGGAATTCAACTGTCACATTTATTTATTCTTATCCTTTTTTATGGACTTGAAGAATTGGGCCCAGGCAAATGGATTCAATAAAGGATTGCTTCGGGGCATGTATTTATCCTGCTGGTAATAGATTTGCTGATTTAAATAATATCTCGCATTTAACGCTCCATCGTAAGGTGTATTTTGAATCATATAGGCCATTGAAGCTCCATCAAGCCTTTGCGCTATCAGGTCCTCTTCATTTGGTAATTCCAAAGCCAGAATAGCTTGTTTGAAATTTTCCTCAGATAAGAATGGTGAAATATCAACGTTTTCGAGATAGGTAATATCTACTGTTAATTTTATCTGGGCCCTGATACGTTCCCTGCCATCAGGAATGATAACACTGAATTTCTCATACCCAACAGAACTGAACACAATACTATCGCCCACGATTACCGGCATAGAAAAATAACCATACACATTTGAGGTTGTACCTCTGCCACTTTTTGGAACGTAGATGTGAACTCCAGGTAATTGCAGATTATTCTCACCAATAACGATTCCGGAGAATTGAACAATTTTTTCCTTTTTAGATCCGAATTGAGCAAACGCATTTGAACCCTGAATACTGGTAATCAATAAAAATAAAGCTATGATACGTTTGAAATTCACCCTGTTTTGATAATTATATTTTTCAAAGATATAAATTAGCAAGTAAAACACAGCAAAGATAAGTATAACATGCGTCTAAAAAGCTTAAACGTAACATTTGGTGCACAGTTTTTTAAGGCGCTTGCAGATGAAACCCGCATTAGAATGTTGTACTTACTTTTCAAAAATAAAGAATTAACAATTTCTGACTTTGAGATGATATTTGATTTCACTCAAACCAAGACCGCACGACATCTTACCTATCTTAAAAATGCCGGAATAGTTTCATCAAGAAAACTCGATCAATGGGTTTTTTATTATATAAAAGATGAAGCAATGGACATTGTACCACAAGTATTTAATTTTCTCAAAAATGATTCTGTTCTGGACTCTGATATACGAAACTACAATACACTCTTTTCCAACAGGGAATTATCAAAGAATAAGGTAGAGGGTAAAAAATGGAAATCCTGAAATTTAATATTATAAATTGAAGAAATACAAACACATATTTTTTGACCTCGATGAAACAATCTGGGATTACCATACAAATGCCAGGGATACGTTAAATGAAATGTTTGATCATTTTCAACTTAACAGGTTTGATAATTTAAGTTCTGATGATTTTATCGATGAGTTTTTCAGGATCAATTTAGAGCTCTGGACAAAATTCGATCAGCGACTGATTGACAAAGATGTAATTCGGTTGGAACGGTTTCCTTTGGTGGTTGAACGTCTGGGCATGAATGGGTTCGAAGGCGCGATGGATTTACAGGATTATTTCTTACTGGAGTGTCCTAGAAAAGGAAAGTTGCTTGATAATGCCGGTGAAGTGGTTCCAAGACTTTCAGCTAGCTATAAGATGCATATTATAACCAATGGATTTGAAGAAATTCAGAATATTAAGCTTGAATCGGCTGGGTTGTTGAAATATTTTGATGTGATGGTAACTTCAGAAAGTGCCGGTGCGCAAAAGCCTGATATTGCTATTTTTAAGTATGCTCTTGAAAGGATTCAGGCTAAACCGGAAGAGTGCATAATGATAGGAGATAACCTGATAGCTGATATTGGAGGAGCAAAAAATGCAGGGATGGATCAGGTCTATTATAATCCACAAAAAAGATCCCATAATGAAGACGTAAGTCATGAAATAAATCATCTAAGTGAGTTGTATAAAATTCTACTTTAAGTTGTGGTTTATATCTATTTTTGCAGCCAAATATTTAACCGTTTACACAAAATAAAAAAAGAAAATGGCTACAGGATTTTTCAAAGTCCCCGAACCGGTTAATGAGCCGGTATTAACATATGCACCTGGTTCTAAAGAGCGTGATGAGTTGCAGAATGCAATAGCTACAGCTCGTTCAATGGAAATAGAAGTACCGATGTATATAGGAGGGGAAGAAGTTCGTACGGATAAAAAAGTGGCAATGAGTCCTCCGCACGATCACAAACATATATTAGGGTATTTTAATGCCGGTAGTGCCGAGCATGTGGAGCAAGCCATAAATGCAGCGATGGCGGCCAAAGAAAAATGGGCTAACTTGTCCTGGGAGCACAGGGCTTCAGTCTTTCTGAAAGCCGCTGATCTGATTTCGGGTCCTTACAGGTCGAAGCTTAATGCCGCCACCATGCTTGCTCAGTCAAAGAACCCCTTTCAATCTGAAATTGATGCAGTTGCTGAATTGGCAGATTTCTTCCGGTACAATGTTAAGTTTATGGCGGAGATTTATGCAGATCAGCCGGAATCATCAGCAGGTATATGGAACAGGGTTGAACATCGCCCGCTTGAGGGATTTGTATTTGCACTTACCCCATTTAATTTTACTTCCATTGCCGGCAATCTTCCAACTGCCCCGGCCATGATGGGAAATACTATAGTTTGGAAACCCGCAAATTCATCAATTTATACAGCTAGTTTGCTTATGCAAATTTTCATAGAGGCCGGTTTACCTGCCGGGGTAATTAACCTCGTGTATGTAAGTGGTCCCCAGGCTGGAGAAGTTATTTTTAATCACAGGGATTTTGGAGGAATACATTTTACCGGGAGTACTGGAGTATTTCAACATATCTGGAAAACCATCGGTACTAATATTTCCAATTATAAATCTTATCCAAGGATTGTTGGCGAAACAGGCGGGAAAGATTTTATTATCGCTCATAAATCAGCCGATGCCAAATCTGTGGCAACTGCAATTACAAGAGGTGCATTTGAATACCAGGGACAAAAATGTTCCGCGGCTTCCAGGGCATATATTCCGGATACTATGTGGGAAGAGGTGAAAGGATATGTCCTTGATGACATCAAAGATTTTAAAGTTGGTGGTGTTGAAGATTTTTCAAACTTCTTTAATGCGGTAATCGATGAAAAAGCTTTTGATAGCATTTGTAAGTATCTCGATGGAGCTAAGTCGGATGACAATGCAGAGATTCTCATTGGAGGAGGTTGTGATAAATCGACCGGATATTTCATTGAACCTACTGTGATACTGACAAAAGATCCTAAATATGTAACAATGTGTGAGGAAATATTCGGCCCTGTAATTACAATTTATGTGTACAAAAGTGATGAGTTTGAAGAAACACTTAAACTTGTGGACGACACATCACCTTTTGCCTTAACCGGAGCAGTATTTTCACAAGACCGCTATGCTGCTGAAAGGGCCAGCCAGGTACTTGTTAATTCTGCCGGGAATTTTTATATAAATGACAAACCTACCGGTGCTGTTGTGGGGCAGCAGCCTTTTGGAGGAGCAAGGGCATCGGGTACGAATGATAAAGCTGGCTCAAAACTGAACCTGCAGCGCTGGATATCACAACGAACAATTAAAGAAACATTTGTACCACCTACCGACTATAGGTATCCGTTCTTAGGATAATAGTTCTACAACCTACAACTTTAAGAACCATGCAACCGGATACAATTTATCATATTTATAACAGGGCAAATGGAAGTGAGAACCTGTTTAGAAATGATGAAAATTATCGTTACTTCTTACAGCAATGGGTAAAATATATCGAGTCTATTGCTGAAACGTATGCTTATTGCCTGATGCCAAATCATTTTCATTTTTTGATTAGAACTTTGGGTGAAGATCAGTTAAAAATGAATTATTCAACTCTTGGAAAGTTTGGTACTTTCCAAGAGTTGATGGAATTCCGTTTTAGCAAACAATTTGCTAATCTGTTTAGCAGTTATACTCAGGCCTACAATAAGATGTATAAAAGAAGAGGGAGCCTCTTCACCCCTAATTTTAAAAAGAATGAAATCAACTCTGATACTTATTTAACAAACATAATATTTTACATCCACCACAATCCCGTGCACCATGGCTTTACAAATAAAATTGAAGACTGGCCATTTTGCAGTTACCTTATTGCACTATCAGAACAGGACACATTTTTGAATACGAAGGAAATAATAGATTGGTTTGGTAGTAAAAATGCATTTAAGCAATTTCATGAGAAATCGTTTACAGATGCTAAAAAACTTAAAACAATGGAGTCAAAATATACTGGATGAGTATATCCGTGATTCTCAGTACTGATAACATCAATTCTTTTTGATATTATTCAGCTGCATTGCAAAACAAACAGATTAAATTTAAATTGAAATATGATCTGAAACTATCATGGAAAATCAAGGAGATAGAGGCATCGGGATTGCTGCATGGATCTTCAGTATTGCAGGACTAATCCTGATTACGGTAACCGGTTATTACCTAATTGAAGTAAAAGACATAAAAGATAACTGGGAACAATCAAAAGGGATGGTGTTTTCATTGATTGTAGATCCGGCAGAAGGAGGTGCAGCTCCCATTATATCTTACGTTTGGGAAGAAGATACACTGGCCTACACATCAGATGTTTTTCGTTCTCCTCCGGATTTTTTGATAGAGGATTCCTTAGCAATTTTTATTAACCCCCAGGTTCCTCAGCAAATTGCAATTGATGATTTTTCACACCTATATTTTTTCCCAATGATCTTAGGAGTACTTGGAATCATACTTGTACTCATCGGGTTTGGAATTTTATTTTTCTCGAATAGAATTTAAGAAAAAAAAGTGTCCAGTCATATGAACACTTTAGAAGATCTTGATGGGTACTATTTATTATCCTAACTGAGCATCAAGTTTACCCGTCAGTACAGTTTTAGGTACAGCTCCTATTTGCTTATCTACAATCTCACCATTTTTAAAAAATAGTAATGTTGGTATGCTTCGAATGCCAAACTTAGCTGAAACTCCTGGATTATTGTCAACATCTACTTTTCCAATTACGGCTTTACCGTCATATTCTCCAGCCATTTCGGCTACAACTGGACCAATCATTTTACAAGGGCCACACCATTCTGCCCAAAAATCAACCATAACCGGTTTATCTGTTTTTAGTATTTCTTCAAAATTATCGTCGTTAATTTCAATTGTGCTCATTGTTGTAAATAAATAGTGTTAATAGTATTTGAAAATGAAAACGCAAATATATAGTTTTTTGTTCCTTATGCCTTAGCAAATTTTTTATAGTCAGGTTTTTTGTCTTTTGGAACATCAATTTTTTTCCTTGTTATGTCTATCCGAAGCCCGTCAATGTGCTCAATTTGTTCCACAATTTCATTGGTTATTCCAACCATAAATTTTTTTGAAATCAGGTCAACTTTCAAACCACTTTCAATCTCGGTTAAATTTACTTTCAGATTACATTTTCCTGGAGAAGCAAGTATTGCTGATTCAATTTTGTCCATGATATCCTTAGAAAGGTCAGAAACTTCCATATCAATTACCAGTTCCTTAGCAAGTTCATCCCTTACATCATTTAGAAGGCGGATTAATTTTGGTCGAAATTCCCAAACCCCGGGTTGTTTATACCGTTCTTCTACTTTTCCGGTTAAATAAAGGAAGTTACCAGGGTTCAGGAAATGTTTGTTTTTCAGGTATTCCTCTCCAAACATTGCAATATCCAGTACACCATTAAAATCCTCGATAGAGAATAATCCGAATGGTTTTCCTGTCTTTGTATAGCGTTCAATATATTTTGTAACAATGCCGCCAATGTTAATTATCTGGTTGCGGTATTCTTCATATTTATCTGTAGAACAAGTACAAAAATACTTCAGGTCAATTTTAAACTGGTCGAGGGGATGTCCGGAAATGTAGAATCCTACAACTTCTTTTTCAATTTTTAGTTTTTCTATTTCACTGTAGGGCTCCATTGGTGGGAACTGTGGTTTGGCAACTTCCACGCCAGAATCTCCGCCAAACAGTGAATGTTGTGAAGCACTCTTCTCCAACTGGGCTTTGTTTCCATATTTTATTGCCAATTCGATTAGTGAAGAATCCCCATTTTCTGGTTTTTCTAAATATTGACGACGATTGTAGGATTTAAAGTTGTCAAATGCCCCTGCCATGGCAAGGCTTTCAAACGTTTTTTTATTTACCGTTCTCAGGTTTGCCCTTGATGCAAAATCAAATATTTCTTCAAAATTTCCATTTTCATCCCTTTCTTCAATTATTGATTCTACGGCTGCATCACCTGTTCCCTTTATTGCGCCCAGGCCAAATCGTATTTCCCCGTTTTTGTTTACCGTAAATTTCATCCGGCTTTCATTTATTTCGGGCCCCAAAACCGTGATACCCTGTTTACGACATTCATCCATAAAAAAAGTGATCTTATCAATGTTGCTTTGGTTATGGGTTAATACTGAAGCCATGTACTCTGCAGGGTAATGGGCCTTTAGATAAGCAGTTTGGTAAGCTACCACGGAATATGCAGCAGAATGAGAACGATTGAAGCCATAGGCTGCAAATTTTTCCATTACCCCAAAAATATCCTCGGCCTTCTTTGCATTAATATCATGTTTTTCTTTGGCTCCTTTAACGAATATATCTTTTTGACGGGCCATTTCATCTTTTTTCTTTTTACCCATTGCCCTGCGGAGTAAATCTGCCTGTCCTAAAGAATACCCACCAATGATCTGGGCAGTTTGCATAATTTGCTCCTGGTAAACCATGATACCATGTGTGTTTTTCAGGATGTCTATCAGTAGAGGATGGGGGTAAACTACCTTTTCTTTTCCATGTTTACGATCAATAAAGTTTGGAATAAACTCCATTGGGCCAGGACGATACAGAGCATTCATGGCAATAAGATCTTCGATATCTGTAGGTTTCAATGCCTGCAGATATTTTCGCATTCCCTGCGATTCGAACTGAAATGTTCCAATAGTGTTCGCATTCTGATATAACTCAAATGTTTTCACGTCATCAAATGGGATCGCGTCTATATCTATATCAACCCCTTTGGTGTGTCGGATCATTTCAATTGCATCCTTAATAATTGAAAGTGTCTTCAACCCCAGAAAATCCATTTTCAACATCCCTGCATCTTCGATGACTTTACCATCAAATTGTGTAACAAGCAGGTTTGAATCTTTTGAAGTAGATACCGGAATATAATTTGTAAGATCGTCAGGTGCAATTATTACGCCGGCGGCATGAATTCCGGTATTTCGTATAGAGCCTTCCAATTTTTCCGCAAGTTGGATTACATTCCCACGTTCATCTTTCCCTCTCCGGATATCTGAAAGTTCGGCTACTTCTTCAAAAGCTTTTTGGAGTGTTGTTCCTGGTCGTTCCGGGACTAGTTTTGCAATTGCATTTGATTCCGCGAGGGGAAGGTCGCGAACACGGGCAACATCTCGTATAGAGCTTCTTGCAGCCATTGTGCCAAATGTGATAATCTGTGCCACCTGGTTGTACCCATATTTTTCAACAACGTAATCGATTACTTTCTGGCGTCCTTCATCATCGAAATCAGTATCTATATCAGGCATACTTATCCGCTCGGGATTGAGAAAACGTTCAAATATCAGGCTGTACTTAATTGGGTCAATGTTTGTGATTCCTATACAATAGGCAACCACCGAGCCAGCTGCAGAACCACGACCAGGTCCGATCATGACACCCATATTTCGACCCGCATTTATCAAATCTGCAACTATCAGAAAATACCCTGCAAACCCCATGTGTTTCACGATGGATAGTTCGTGATTAATGCGTTCTTCAACTTCACTGGTTATTTCACCGTATCTTTTTGGTGATTTGGCACCCGCGAATGTGATGTGTTTGAGGTATTCATCTGCGTCTGTATGCCCAGGTGGAAGTGGAAAATTAGGAAGTAAAATGTCCCTTTTTAAGTCCAGAACTTCAACTTTATCTACAATTTCGTTCGTGTTGTCTATTGCTTCGGGTATATCTGAAAACAATTCCAACATTTCATTTTGTGTTTTGAAATAAAACTCATTATTGGGAAACCCGAACCGAAAATCCCTTCCACCCGAACCGGCTCCTTTCCAGATGGGTTTACTTTGTAATTCCGCCGTATTCACACATAACAGGATATCATGGGCATTGGAATCTTCCTGATCAACATAATGGGAATCGTTGGTGGCGATCGTCTTTATATTATATTTTTTGGCAAACCGAATTAGAACATCATTTACAATTCCCTGCTCCTTCAGGTCATGACGTTGCAATTCGATGTAGAAGTCTTCCCCAAATAGATCAAGCCACCATTTTAATTTTTCCTCCGCTTCTTCCTCTCCTTTAGTGAGAATTGTTTGGGGAATTTCTGCTGCCAGGCAGCAAGAAGTAGCAATGAGACCTTTGTGATATTTTTCTATTAATTCTTTGTCAACCCGGGGCCATTTGGAGTACATGCCTTCGATGTAACCCAGTGAACATAATTTTGATAAATTTTTATATCCTTCCTTATTTTTTGCCAGTAATAACTGATGGCGTCTATTGTCACGATCTTCTTTAACAAATTTTTGTTTTTTACGATCCTCAACAAGGTAAAATTCACAACCAACAATGGGTTTGATATTATATTTACTTGCTTCCGCAACAAATTTGAATGCACCAAACATGTTGCCATGATCGGTAAGCGCAACCGCAGTCATTCCATCTTCACTGGCTTTTTTCATTATTCCGGGGATACTGGCGGCTCCATCCAATAATGAGTATTGGGTATGGTTATGAAGATGAGAAAATTGCGGCATTGTATTTTTTTAATAAAATATGTAACGTAACGGACTAAAATAAACTACTTTCTTTCCTTAAAACCCCTTATTTCTTAAAATGAAGCCGAAAATGTATTATTATTGGGTTCTAAAGGTTGGCGAAAAGAGTATTAATTTTCCTTTATTTACCAATGAGATAAACCTCATTTACGAAATTAAAAATAAATGGTAATGCCTCCTAACCGATACCTTAATAAATTAGGGCCATTTCTGTTAGTGTTTATTTTAATGAACGGAAACGGGCTAATAACTTATGCCCAGAGGGTTACTCCGGAAGTAATTAATTATTCCGGTTGGACACATTCTGCATCATTTTCATTGGTTTCAGTTTCATTTGGAGAAATGGCGATAGAAACAATTTCAGGGCCCGGTGGTATTATAACACAAGGATTTTTGCAACCTGAAGTTGAGGAACCTTGCAGTGATTTGAAAATTGACTATTTCCCAAACCCTGTTCAGGATATCATGACAATCCGGGATACAGAATGCAACAGGTATATTGAAAGGATCGAAATTTTTGATACATATGGTAAGTTAGTTCAGGAAAATATTCTGGACAATCGAAAAGTGAGTTTCAGTTTACTGGCACAAGGAGTTTATATTGTAAGGGCGTATGGTGCCAATGATGATTTGTTGGGTTCATTTAAGGTAATAAGGGTTTCGGATAATTAAGAAAGAGGGGTAATGAAGGTAGCAGGAACATTTTTAATCTTAATAGTTAGTTTTTACCAGGTCGTGGCACAGGCTCCGATTGGTTTCAATTACCAGGGGGTAGCCCGGAACAGCGATGGGAGCCCGCAGGTCCATCAGGCCATCAGTATCCGGGTAAATATTTTGACGGGTGGTGTGTCGGGAACTGTTGACTACAGCGAAACCCATATAGTTACAACCAATTCTTTCGGTTTGTTTACAGTAACAATCGGTCAGGGTGAGAAAGCAGGAAAGCTGCAAAATGTTGACTGGTCTGCCGGTGATAAATGGTTGCAGATAGAAATGGATTTGAATGGTGGTGCTGATTATCAGATGGTTGGGGCACAACAAATATTCAGTGTACCTTATGCGATGTATGCATCGCAGGCAGGTTCGGGGTTACATGCCGGAGAGGGTTTGGGGATATCGGATGGCGTTATATCAAATACCCAACCTGATGTACCGGTGAAGCTCCTTGGAGGAGGTAATGTAACTGTAACCGGAAATTATCCTGAATACATTATAACCGGAAGTGAAGGCAATCAAAATCTTACCAGTGTATTGAACAATGGAGCTGATGCCGGTGGAAAGAATTTGACCGGGTTGGGCAACCCCGTGAATAAAAATGACGCTGCTACCAAAATATATGTGGATAACAAAAATATTGATGATGCCGATGCAGATCCATTGAACGAAATCCAGGACCTTCAATTATCCGGAAATCTTTTGAGTTTGACCCTGAACGGAACACCAACAGTGATTGACCTCACACCCTACCTGGATAATACGGATAGTCAAACATTGAATGTATCATCCACGACCACACAACGCACCATTGATATTTCGAATGGGAATAGTGTGTCATTTGATGTAGCCGACAATGATGATGACGCTGGTAACGAGTTACAAACCATTAACAAGATATTAAATACAGTTACGTTATCGGATGGGGGTGGAAGTATATCTGTGGATGACGGTGATTCGGACAATACAAATGAATTGCAGGTTTTAACCAAGGTAGGGAACCAGGTAGATTTATCGAATGGGGGAGGAACGTGTATTGATGAAGTGGACGATGCCGATACTGACCCGGCCAACGAAATTCAGACTTTAAGTAATGTTTCTAACAACCTGACCCTTTCCTCAGGAGGATCTGTGGATTTATCAGGTTATTTGGATAACACAGATAGTCAAGATCTGAGTTCTTCATCTGCTGGTACCAATCGCACAATCAATATTTCCGGAGGGACGGGTACAACAATATCAGTAGCTGACAATGATAATAGTGTATTGAATGAATTGATTAGCAGCTTTACAAATGAAGCAGGCAATACGCTTCGCCTCAGCGATTCGGGGGGTGACAAAATTGTGTCATTTGGCACACTGAATGCCGACCTGGATGCCAGTGGTAATAAAATTATTAATGTTGGAGATCCGGTAAATCTAAATGACGTGGTGAATCTTGGGTTTTTGGAGGCCAAAGTAGCAACAGATTATGCAATAAGTGCCGGTATTAATTACACATCCTCTGGGGCAGGGGATGTTGCTCTGGATCTCTCGGGGGCTACTTTGGATAAAGGAAATTTAATAACCGGTTCTACAATTACCATACTAGAAGATGGTGTGTATTCAATTTCAGTTCAAGGTTATTCTCTTTTAGGTGTTGGTTCAGATATTGAAATAACAATAGATGGAAGTGGATCACCAGTTTTGCGAGGAGGTAGTAATTATCTGGGAACTTATTTATTTGAATTAGTTATTGGGAACCAAATAGAAATTATTGTAAAGTTTGGGGGCACTACGGAAACAATTAATTTACAAGTTTCAGTTTATAAAATCTAGATTACGGTGTCAAATTTTCTAGTTGATCCAAATAATAGTTAAGAAATCTTTCCAAACTACATACCCTGATATTTTCATCAATTGGATAGTCATCAGAGTAGGGCGTTATGATATAATTAGAAGGCGTTTTCAGGTCGTTTATTGAGATTCTGAATCCCTTCGTTATTTTTGGGGCTTCCGAATACTTGATTTCAATACAAGAAAAAGGCTTACCCGAATGAGTTATCAATAAGTCGCATTCTGATCCCTGTTGCGTTCGGTAAAAATATCCCTCAAAACCAGTTGGTAGTAATTGTAGAATTTGTTCTATGACATACCCTTCCCAGGAATTCCCAAGTGCAATATGCTCTTTTAATGCATTTATATTTGAAATACCCAACAGGTAGTGTAGCAAACCAGTATCGCGCAGGTACATTTTTGGTGATTTAACCAACCGCTTCTTGGTATTTGCATGAAATGGTTCAAGTTTTCTAATTAAGTATGAATGTTCAAAAAAATCAGTGTACCTGTTTATAGTCCCCCTACTACTCTCCAATGATTTAGATATTAAGTTTGAATTCCATAAACTTCCATGAGAATGTGCCAACATTCTGAAAAATCTGTAAAGTTTTATAGGACTTACATTCAAACCTAATTGGGGTAAGTCACGTTCGACGTACGATTGCACAAAGCTGGTAATCCAGTTCATTGCAGATGTATCTGATTCAGATAAAAATGCTCTTGGGAAACCACCTCTGAACCAATGGTTCCCAAATTTCGAATATCCAACTTCACTAACATTAAATGAAGTTATTTCGTTGTATATTATTCGCCCGGCAAGCGACTCAGAGGAATTACGTATTAGTTCTGGGGATGCACTGCCAAGAAGAATAAACCTTCCCGGTTCATTGTGCTGATCTATTAAAGCCCTAAGTAGTGGAAATAAATCCTTTCTCCGTTGTATTTCATCTATTATGATGCATTTATCAGAATTTTCAGATAAATAAATTTCCGGATTAGTAAGTTTCCCAAGATCTGAAAGCAGTTCCAAATCCAAATAGATCACGTTCTTTTTTATTTTAGGAATTATTCCTTTTGCAATGGTTGTTTTACCTACTTGTCTCGGGCCAACAATTCCAATGGCGGGAAATTGTTTCAGTAGGGTCAAAATTCTTTCTTCCTTTTGTCTTTTTACCATGAATATTGTTAGATACTTATACTAATTACATTGTAAATATATTTATTTACCATGTATAATGAAAGTAAAAAAAGCAAAATACATGGTAAAATATTTTGAATACCATGTAAAATGACACTTTAACTAGCAATATACATGGTAAAATACGAATATCTAGATACGAATTTTAACAATATTACCCATCTACCGGCAGATGAATAACCTTTTTGGTTTCAAAAAAAGGTTCGAAAAAATAGTCTGAGACTGAAAAAGATGTATAGGGTTTACCCAATTTATTCATTTCTTCCTCCAGATCACCTCCTTTTAAATAGAGGATTCCATTGTTAAGTGGATTGAATGATTTGTTATTAACTTTCCCATGTACCCAACCATAAAACACAGACATCCTGGTAACAGCCCTGCTGATGATAAAATCATATGATCCTTCCACATTTTCAACCCTTTCCCCGGTTGCAGTTACATTGTCAAGTTCAAGTAAATTTGAAATCTCATTGACTACTCTTATTTTTTTACGTGTTGAATCAACCAGGTGAAAAGAAACTTCCGGAAAAAGAATCGCCAGCGGGATACCAGGGAATCCACCTCCAGTTCCCGCATCCATTATCCGTGTTCCCTGTTGAAATGAAATAATTTTTGCAATTGCCAGTGAATGCAATACATGCCGTTCGTAGAAAAAGTCAATATCCTTTCGGGAGATCAAATTGATTTTGTTGGTCCAGGAAGAATACAGGCTCTTGAGTTTTTTTATTTTGTCTTTTTGGAGAGAAGAAAGTTCCGGGAAATATTTAAATAAATTATCAGGGGAATCCATAGAAACTGAAAGCCTTTACATATGGTCTTCCTTGCCTTTCACCAGTTCATACATCAATTCCCTTGCTCTGTGCAATTGTGCTTTGATTGTACCTAACGGAGCCTCTAACTCCCTTGCAATTTCTTCATAGGAAAATTCCTTGAAATACCGGAGCCGAACCAAACGTTGATATTTTGCTGGCAACTTTGTGACAAACATTTGAACCAGCTCTTTTTTCTGCGATTTTATTGCTTTTTCTTGTGGATCCAGATCCTTATCGGGCAGATCGATGGATACATTCTCACCACTTTCATCCTGATAGGAGGTATCAAGACTCATAGTTTCCAATCTTTTTTTCCGAATGAAATCAATGGAATTATTAGTTGCAATCCTGAATAGCCAGGTACTGAACGTATAATCCTTCTTAAATCGATCTAAATTTTTAAAAGCCTTGGCAAAGGCCTCAATAGTTAAATCTTCGGCATCATCTACATTTCGTACCATTTTCAATATCATATGGTAAACAGGCTTTTTATACCTTTCCATAAGCATTGCGAAGGCTTGTTCATTTTTTTCCTTGGTGGCCTGATCAATGAGTTTAAAATCCTCAAGGGCTTTCGCAGAAAATTGTTTCTTTACCTCGTCCATTCGATACGTTTTGTGAACAATATGCGCATTCCCACGAAAATATAGAAAAACAGGTAAACAAAGTCTATAATAATTGTTAATGGCATCGAGAAATTTACGCCGGATTTCCTTTTTAAAATTTCAAATGCAACTAAAAATGGTAAATAGGCAGTTATAAATGTCAATGAATACAAAAAATTGCTGGGTAAAAAAATTAACATTCCTGCAAATAAAATCCAAAGACTGATATGTGTAAATGAATAAATTCCCAGAAAGAATTTACTCTTTTTCGAATAATATTTCGCAACGGATACATGCCTGACTTTTTGTTTGAAATATCCTGCATACGTTCTTTGTGGAATTGATAATACGCTGGATTCTTTATCCAAAATAACTGCAGTATTATTCTCTGTTGCCCACTTGTTTACAAATAAATCATCATCACCTCCCGTTACCTTCAAAAAACCATTAAAGCCATTATGATCAAGAAACAATTTTTTGCTATAAGCCAGGTTACGTCCAACACCCATGTATGCATGTTTATTGGATGCTGCTGATATGTATTGGATACCTGAAAATAAAGTTTCAAACCGAATCAGTTTATTTAAAAATCCACTTTCAGATATGTATGGTGAAAAACCAATAACAATTTGTTTACCTTTTTCAAACCCATCTGCCATTCGTTGGATCCAGTTTTCAGAGTCAGGCACACAGTCAGCATCTGTTAAGAGTATTGTTTCGTATTGAGCAGCTTTAATTGCCAATGTCAGGGCATATTTTTTGCTGTTGATATGTTCAGGTATATGATCAATATTTACAATTTTCAAAGAAGGATATTTATCTTTCAGGCTACTTAAATAGTCAAAACTCGCATCGCTGGAGTTGTTAATTGCAATAATCACTTCATATCTTGGGTATTTTTGTGCAAACAATGCAGGAACTAGTTTTTTAAGATTTTCAAATTCATTCCGTGCTGCTACTACAATGGTTACATCCTTGTCAGACCGATGAGCAGTGGGTGATATTTTCAGCAATCCAATAATGAAATACACCTGGTATGACAAATGTAATATCGCAATGATTTCGAATAGGATGATAATGTACTGCCCCATAATTACAAGCGGGCAAATATACCCACCCTGATGACATTATCAGGATCTTGTATCTCAATTTCAATGATTTAAATTAACGAAATCAATGTACTTTTGCCACGTTTTACAACTTATGGATTTTCAACATTCACACACCGATAAAAACTCAAATGCCCGGGCGGGTATTTTATATACAGATCATGGCTCTATAGAAACTCCAATATTTATGCCTGTTGGCACTGCGGGGTCTGTAAAAGGAGTGCATCAACGTGAACTTGAATTTGACATTAATGCGCAGGTGATACTTGGGAATACATATCATCTTTACCTTCGTCCGGGATTGGATATCATACAAAAGGCCGGGGGGTTGCATAAATTTAATGCATGGCAAAAGCCCATTCTTACTGACAGCGGCGGGTACCAGGTTTATTCCCTGGCAGAAAACAGGAAGATCAAAGAATCGGGAGTTACATTTAGATCGCACATAGATGGATCAAGCCATATATTTGATCCGGAAGGAGTAATTGATATTCAAAGAATAATTGGAGCCGATATTGTAATGGCATTTGATGAATGTACTCCTTTTCCCTGCGATTTTGAATATGCAAAAACTTCGATGGGGATGACCCATCGTTGGTTGAAAAGATGTTGCAACAGAATGGACGAAACGGGAGCCCATTATGGATATAATCAAAGTCTTTTTCCAATTGTTCAGGGAAGTACCTATGCAGATTTGCGAAAAGAATCGGCAGAGGTGATCGCCTCCTTTAACCGCGATGGAAATGCTATTGGAGGATTATCGGTTGGTGAACCCGCAGAAGAAATGTATGCCATGACGGACCTGGTATGCCAGGTATTGCCAAAAGATAAGCCAAGATATTTGATGGGAGTAGGCACACCTGAAAATATTCTTGAATCAATTGGCCTGGGCATTGATATGTTTGATTGTGTAATGCCAACCCGCAATGGGAGAAACGGAATGCTGTTTACTTCAGAAGGTATCATAAATATTAAAAATGAAAAATGGAAGGATGAATTTAGCCCGATAGATCCAATACTTGAAGGATACGTGAGTACAACCTATTCGAAAGCTTACCTTCGTCATTTGATCATGAGTAAGGAAATTCTTGGTGCACAAATTGCAAGTATTCATAACCTGACCTTTTACCTTTGGCTTGTAAAGGAATCGCGTAAACAAATTATGGAAGGTACCTTCAGTTCCTGGAAAAATAAAATGGTAAAAAGTGTGACAAACAGGCTTTAGAATGAAAATCATTGATCGGTATATAATAAAGCAATTTCTCAGCACTTTCTTTTTTGTAGTGTTTCTGCTCGTTCTGATTATCGTTGTGATCGACATTACTGAAAAAATGGAGAACTTTACGAGCAACAATCTTTCCTTTTCGCAGGTTGCAGGTTTCTATCTTGATTATATACCATGGCTTGCCAATACAATCACACCTATAACAGTGTTTATTGCCGCTATTTTTGTAACAGCAAAAATGGCAAGTCACTCAGAAATCATAGCCATCCTTAGTAGTGGCGTGAGTTTCAGACGGTTTATGCTTCCCTATATTATTGGTGCAATTTTTTTGGGAGGGATAAGTTTTTACTTTACAGGATGGGTTATCCCTGACGCTACTAAATCCAGGGTGAAGTTTGAAAACGAATACCTTGAATCAAGGTTTATGTTTAATGAAAGGGATAATCACTTTCAGGAAGATCCGGGGTTATATGTTTATGTACGGAATTTCAATTCCAATTCTGTAACGGGATATAACTTCACACTTGAAAGATTCAACAATAACGATTTGATTGAAAAATTATCTGCAAATAATATCAGGTGGGTTGATTCTTTGGATAAATGGATGTTAACTAATTGGCAATCACGCGTATTACAGGAGGGAAAAGAAATTATGACTTCGGGAGATACAATGACCTTGAAGCTAAAAATGCATCCGAATGATTTCGCAAGTGACAAACGATTAAATGAAGCACTTACTATTCCAGAATTGGATGAAAAAATATTAGACCTGAAAACCAGGGGGCTCGATGGTTTTGTAATTTACCAAATAGAAAAGTACATGAGGATTTCATACCCTTTCAGTGTTGTTATTCTAACATTTATTGCAGTTATCGTATCTGCTCGCAAAACAAGAGGAGGAACAGGATTCCAGATTGCCCTTGGTTTCGTTATATCATTTGTATTTATCATTTACTTTATAATGAGTAAGAGCATGGCTGAAGGAGGTAGCTTACCCCCGATGCTTGCAATCTGGCTGCCTAATATTACATTCACCGCAATCAGTTTTGTGTTATACTTCACGGTTCCTCGCTAGTAATGAGATATCTCAAATACATTGAATTACATTTTATTGTCGTTCTCTGGGGGTTTACTGCGATTCTTGGAATTCTGATATCAATTCCGCCTATCGAAATTGTATTTTTCAGGACGCTGTTAAGCTTTTTAGGGATTTTTATTTTATTGAAAATTCGTCAGGAATCGATATCCCTCCCGAATAGGGATGCTGTTAAACTTCTATTAACAGGGATACTTTTCTCAGCGCATTGGATCTTCTTTTTTGGTGCTACAAGAGCATCAAATGTATCGGTTACTCTCATTGGTTTGTCAACCGTGCCACTTTGGATAAGTATTCTGGATCCGATTATTAATAAGAAACGGGTTCTGATCTATGAAATATTATTGGGGCTATGGATTGTTATTGGTTTGTATTTAGTTTTTAGGTCTGATACGGCCTACCACCAGGGATTGATAATGGCAATATCATCAGCTTTTTGTGCAGCGCTATTTATGATCATAAATTCAAAGTTTACACACAGGATGAATAGCTTCAAGATTATGGGGTATGAAATGTTGGGAGCGTGGTTAATTACACTCTTATTTTTGCCAATTTATAAGTTATATATTGCAAAAGGGGGAGAATTAAATCTTTCTCCAACTTCAATGGATTGGTTTTACCTGGGGTTTTTAGGAATTGTCTGTACAGTTTATGCTTATTCGGGCTCCGTTCGCTTAATGAAAAAATTATCGGCATATAATGTAAATCTTGTTGCTACCCTCGAACCCGTTTACGGAATTATTCTTGCCCTGATAATATTTGGAGAAAAGGAAAGAATGGCCACTAATTTCTATATTGGAGCACTCATAATTCTTGCTGCCGTTATTAGCTATCCGATTATTCGGAAAAAGATTTCATCAAAAAATACTGAAGTTTTATAATACAATCTTTCCTTTCCAGGTCAGGTATTCCTGAAGACTGGACGGAACCTTTGTTTCCTCATTGTAAATTCCATACAAGCAGGATCCCGATCCTGACATACCTGCAAATATTGCCCCGGATTCATAAAGTAACTCTTTGATCTTGCTTAACTCGTTATGTATTCGGAATATGTTGGCTTCAAAGTCATTAACTATTAATGATTTCCACTCCTCAATGGGGGCTGCTATTTTATCAGCCAGGGCAACGTTTCCGGACTGATTCTGTAGCGAGAGGCCACCATAAGCCTCCGTTGTATTTACCGGTTTATCAGGAAACACCACCAAAATGTGTTTTGATACATTCTTTAAAACAATTGGTTCCAGGTCTGTACCTATTCCTGTAGCCATTGCAGGAATATTTTTTATAAAAAAAGGGCAATCACTTCCGATTTCAGAAGCAAATGATTCCATTTCTTTTTCAGATAGATTCAGAACAAAAAGGTCATTCAAAACCTTGATTGTATATGCCGCATCGGATGAGCCTCCTCCAAGCCCCGCCCCAAAAGGAATAATTTTGTGAAGATGTATGTTTACAGGTTGTAAATCAAATTTACTTCTTAGCAATTCATACGTCTTCAAAACGAGGTTTTTCTTTGAATCTGTATCAACAGGTATTCCTGATAGCGAAAAGGTATCTTTTTTGTTTGTTGAAATAACTATTTCCAATACATCGCACCATCTTGTTGGAAAAAGTGCAGTCTCAATCGTATGGTATCCGTCCGGACGCTTGTTTAATACACCAAGGCCAATGTTAATTTTGGCATTTGGAAAGACTACCATTAGTTAAATCAAATCGTGGAACTAAGATTAATTATTTTTCTGAGCTTTGTAAATCATATCCACAATTTCTTCGGTAATGCCAGAAGAAGAAAATCCGCCATCATTCATCAGGTTTTGCATTGTGACCATTCTTGTTAAATCAGAGAACATCGCAACTATATAATTGGCGCAATCTTCTGCTGATGCATTACCCAGAGGAGACAATTTATCGGCATAGTCTATAAAAGCATTAAAACCCGTGACACCTGTACCGGCAGTAGTTACAGTAGGCGATTGTGATATTGTATTTACACGTACATTTTTTGTTTTTGCAAACCTGTATCCGTAGCTTCTCGCAATTGACTCAAGTAGTGCTTTTGCATTGGCCATATCCGAATAGTCTGGATAGGTTCTTTGCGCAGCTATGTAAGACAGTGCAATAATGGATCCCCACTCATTCATCGCATCTTTTTTCTCTGCTATTTGCATCATACGATGAAATGACATTGCAGAGATATCGAGTGTTTTATGGTACCATTCGTAGTTTAAGTCTCCATAGTCTTTACCCTTCCTCACATTAGGACTCATTCCTATTGAATGAAGAATATAGTCCATTGGTCCTCCAAATTCCTCCATTGCACCATCAAAAAGGTTCTCAAGATCTTTATTGGAAGTAGCATCTGCAGGTATAATTTTGGCATTTACCTGTTCTGCCAGTTCATTTATTTTGCCCATTCTCATTGCTAATGGAGCATTTGTAAGTATAATTTTCCCACCCTCTTCGTGAACCCGAATGGCGGTTTTCCAGGCGATTGATTTTTCATCGAGAGCACCGGAGATGATGCCTTTTTTTCCTTTCAGTAAGTTATTGGACATGTATAAAGTTTTATTATTTTAATTACTTATATTTCTTGCAGCCGTGATTGGGAAGGCTCCTGCCTGACCGGCATCAACAGTTCCTGAAAAGGTATCTCCTTCAAAAGTACCGTTTAAGATAAGATCAATTCCTGAAAGATACATAGTGCATTTCAGATCGTTACTTTCTCCAAATGTCAGGTTTTCCATATCCGATTCACCATATTCATATGATTTAAATAGTCCCTTCATGCCCTCCTCCGTATTTGAAAGAATAAATGTACCTTCCGTATCACCATTTGGTGTACCAATCACCGTATAGTTCCATACACCAACAGGACTATATACAGCTTTTTTTGATCCTGAACATCCGAATACTAATAGAAATGCTAGAATGACAGCTGCTTTTTTCATAGGGTTAATTTAAAAATGCAAATATAGATAAAAAAAAAGACGAGACGTTAATGCTTGAATGCACTTATTAGTCTTCAATAATTTTAAATTCTGTCCGTCTGTTAAGCCGTCTTCCACTTCTTAATTCGTTAGAAGCAACTGGATTCTCTTCACCGTATCCTCTTGAGGTAATTCTTGAGGGATCAATACCCACATTGATCAGATGTTTTCTTACAGATTCAGCACGCCTCTGGCTCAGGTCTTTATTATACTCAGGGGATCCTGAATTATCTGTATACCCTGATATTTCTACCTTTAATGAAGGGGTTTCATTCATCAGAAGTCCAATGTACTGTATGTCTTCAAAACTGTTTGGTTCATCGCTGTCAAGGCCAAAATATACATTAAGAACTGCACTGAAATTCACCAGGGCCTTTTTCAAAATGATTGTTTCTTTTATTTCAGAAGTTTGCGGATCTGTACCCAGGATTAAAATCTCGGACAGGTGAGGGAGATAGCCGTCTTTTGTAATACGGATATCATATTTTGAATATTTGTCATTTTTTAACCTGTACCCATATTTTCCGATGGAAATTTTTTCAGGTGAAATCAGGCGGTCATCAGAAGATATAAATACAACTTTTGCATCAATTGGACCCAGGGATATTTCGTCCACAACTGTATATTCGAGATAAATATCAGCTGAAACAGGCACTGCATCCGGCTCAACAGCAATGATCTTCTTCTCTTCCTTTTCAACCCATTCTTTTACAAATACAGGCTGGGTTAAGTCAACAGGTTTCCAATTGATCATATCAACTTTATAAATGTCCTGCTCTCCATGACTTTTTGATTGAATGGAAGAATAATATGCATATCGGTCATCACCTGTCAATGTGTAAAAAACATCATTTTCTACTGAGTTTAAAGGGTAACCCAGGTTTAGTGGTTCTTTCCATTTATTGGTTGCTGAATCTATTTCAGATCTGTAAATATCAAGGTCTCCCATCCCCGCATGGCCATTGGAACTAAAAAACAGATAACGGCCTGATGCGGATATAAAAACCCCTTCCTCATCTAATTCTGTATTAATATCAGGCCCCAGGTTCTCAGCATCTATCCATGCTCCCGATTTTGAAAGGGTAGCTACATAAATATCCATTTTTCCATATCCTCCAGGTTTATTGCTTGAAAAATAAAGCTTTTGGCCATCGGCGGAAATAGCTGCAGAGTTTTCAATATAGGAGGTATTTACCTCACCTTTTAGGGCTTTGGGCCTCGACCATTTACCATTTTCGAGTAAAATTGTTTCATATATATCCCCTCCGTTATTGTCGCTGTATTTAAACATGCTTTTTCCATCAGGTGCCAGATTGATACTTGCACTGTGGTACATTGTGTTTACAGGTTGTCCAATGTTTTTTGCTTCTTCCCATTTCCCATCTTTTTGATAAGATATATATATATCTTCATAATATTGGAGGTCTTCCGCAAGGTTTGGATTTGTACCATCAGGACGCCTTGATGTAAATACCAACACCGATTCATCAGCAGAAATTGTTGGTGCATATTCAGGCCACTCCGAATTAATGGTTGTACCCAGGTTGGTAATTTCTACATCTACAGGGTAGTATTTAAATATTTTTGCATTACGGCATTCAAAAATACGATGGTTTACTTCGTTCATTTTCAGCGATTTCTTAAATTTCATAGAACGGGCAAGACGTATGTTGTATAGTTCATAAAACATTATGGCGCTATCGAATTTTTGAGAATACTGATATGCTTGTCCAACTAAATAAATGATTTCTTCGTCAATTTCCGGTTCAAGAATCCACGCGTCCATGAAATAGGGAAGAGCTTCATCTTTATGCACTGTAAGCATGATTGATTTACCAGCCATCAGGTGAGCACTTGCATTTTTAGGATTCATTTGTGCTGCCAGCACAAACATATCTTTTGCCTGCCTTCGATGTTCAAAATTGAAGATATCCATCCCCATCTGATAGTATTGGTTGGATAGTTCAACAGAGTCTACCTGTGAAAATGAAGGGTAAGAAAATATAAACGCAAGAAAAAATAAAAACCGGGTACTTTTTTGCATTTGTTTACGGCAAAATGAAACTTCGCTAAATTATCACTAATTATTGCTGCTAACAAGTAACATTAATTTAATCTATTTAAGGTGAATACTATTTAAATATGGATAATCAAGCTCCAATTGGGATATTTGATAGCGGTATTGGCGGGCTCACCGTTGCACGTGCAATAAACGATATTTTGCCTGAAGAACAATTAATTTACTTTGGAGACACGGCACATCTTCCGTATGGAGATAAATCTGCGGCTGCTATCCAGGCATACTCTGTAAAAATCACAGATATTCTTATCTCAAGGGGGTGTAAATCTATAGTAATTGCCTGTAACTCAGCATCTTCAGCTGCTTATGAACTATTGAAAGAATACTCGGCTTCAAAGGCAAAAATCATCAATGTTATTGATCCGATGGTGAAATATGTATCCCATAACTACAAAGGAAAAAAAATTGGTTTGATCGGGACAAAACAAACGATCGCGTCTAATGTATATGGTGAAAAATTGAAGCTTAACGAATCCGGTGTTACACTTCAAAATCTTGCTACCCCCCTTTTGGTCCCTATGATCGAAGAAGGATTTATCCATGGAAGGATCAGTCATGATATAATTACGGAATACCTCAATCATTCAGAACTTTCAGGTATTGTATCTTTAATACTGGGATGCACACATTATCCTTTAATAAAAGGCGAATTGGAGGAACTGGGAAATGGTATTGAAACACTTGCTTCATCAGAAATTGTGGCTGAAGAGCTCCGTGCGTATCTTGAACAAAACGGATTGCTTTCTCCCGGGAGGGCAGGGGAGAACAAATTTATGGTATCTGATTTTACAGATTCGTTTGAGAAATTAACAAAGTTGTTTTTTGGTAAAGAAATCCATTTAAAAAAGTACTCCCTATGGGAGTGAATCGCTGATAAAATAAATATTAGCCTGTTTATATTTTTTTAGGCTGATGGGATCAAAATATTTTTTAATTTTGTACAAGGTCATCCAGACATAAGTTCAATGAGTGATTTCATTAAGCACGAATGCGGTATTGCACTTTTACGCCTTCGAAAGCCACTATCCTATTTTATTGAGAAATATGGTCCCTCTTATGCCATGAGCAAGGTTTATTTGCTCATGGAAAAACAGCGTAATCGGGGTCAGGATGGTGCAGGTGTTGCAAATATTAAGCTTAACATGCCTCCTGGCAAAAGATATATCAGCAGGTACAGGTCTGTTGACCCGAATCCGCTTGCTACCATATTCAATAAAATAGGAAGGAAATACAGGAAAGCTCAGAAGGATGGTGGTGAACAATTTAATGATGAATTTTGGCTAAAAGAAAATTGTGCATTTACCGGAGAACTATGGTTGGGACACTTAAGGTACGGGACACATGGTAAAAATAGCATTGAAAGTTGTCATCCTTTTCTAAGACAAAATAACTGGCGTAGTAGAAACCTGGTTGTGGCAGGAAATTTTAATATGACAAATGTGGATGAACTCTTCGACATTCTTGTTGATTTGGGCCAGCATCCAAAGCAGAAAGTGGACACCGTAACGGTAATGGAAAAAATCGGTCACTTTCTTGATGAAGAAAATGAAGAAATATTTAGAAAATATAAAGATAAACGTTCCAATAATGAGATCACTGAGCTAATTGAAAATGAGTTAGATCTGCAGCGGATACTTAAAAGGTCTTGCAAGGATTTTGACGGAGGATATGCCATGGCCGGAATAACAGGATATGGTGCAGCATATGTTGCACGCGACCCTTCGGGTATTCGGCCTGCTTATTACTATGCCAATGATGAAATTGTTGTTGTAGCTTCAGAAAAACCCGCCATTAAAACAGCATTTAATGTAGAGTATAGTGAGATAAATGAAATTGAGCCCGGCCATGCTTTAATAATCAACAAAAGTGGTGACTATGCAGAGTATCCGTTCATCAAGAAACTTGAAAAAAAATCCTGCAGCTTCGAGCGAATTTATTTCTCAAGAGGGTCTGACCCCGATATTTACAATGAACGTAAAATGTTAGGGAGATTGCTTGTCCCACAAGTTCTTAAAGCTATAAATTTTGATCTGAAGAATACGGTATTTTCTTATATCCCTAATACTGCAGAAACAGCTTTTCTGGGTATGATGGATGGATTAGAAGATTACCTGATTACCCGGAGAAAAGAGGTAATTCTTGAAAATAAGCCGTACATCGATTCCCTAGATCAAATCCTGTCATTTAAACCCAGAATTGAAAAACTTGTATCTAAAGACATAAAAGTTCGGACATTTATAACTGACGATAACCATCGGGATGAAATGGTTGCACACGTTTATGACACTACATACGAAGTAATAAAGAAGGATGTTGACACTCTTGTAATCATTGATGACTCAATTGTAAGAGGAACAACACTTCAAAAAAGTATTCTCACAATGCTGAACCGATTAATTCCGAAAAAGATAGTAATTGTGTCTTCAGCACCTCAAATTCGATACCCTGATTGCTATGGAATCGACATGTCTAAAATAAATGAATTTGTCGCATTTAAAGCCGTAATGGATTTAGCAAAAGAATCGGGGTTGGATATTGCCGAAAACGTTTATGAGAAATGCAAATTGCATGAAGGTGAAAAGGATAATCCAAACTTCGTAAAGGAAATTTATGCTCCCTTTGGTTATGAACAAATTTCAGCAAAAATCGGGGACATTGTCAAACCGAAAGATATGACGGCCGAACTTGAAGTTATATACCAAACTGTTGACAATCTGCGCAAAGCTATACCCAACCATATTGGAGACTGGTATTTCACCGGTAATTTCCCAACACCCGGTGGAAATCGTGTTGTAAACAAAGCCTACATGAATTTTATGGAGGGTAAGTTAGTGAGAGCTTACTAAAGATTAATTATGAGGTATAAATAAGTTTAAAATGAAAGAAGGTGTCTCATCCCAATTGGGAATCAAGAGACACCTTCTTTTTTGAATTTGTACTATATTGAGAAACTTTCACCACATCCACATGTTCTTGTCGCATTGGGATTGATGAATTGAAATCCTTTACCATTTAACCCATCAGAAAAATCCAGTGTAGTACCCATCAGGTATAAAAGACTCTTCTTATCAACGAATATTTTAACTCCTTTGTCCTCAAATACATGGTCCCCATCTGATGATTGGTTATCAAAATCAAGGTCGTACATCAATCCCGAACATCCACCACCTTTTACAGATACCCTTACCTGGTAGTCCTGTGAATGGCCTTCATCAGTTCGAAGTTGTGAAATTCTATTTTTGGCTTTATCGGTAATCGTAATCATAGCGGTATCTGTTTATTGTTGATACAATTGCTCTGTATGCAGCATTTTAAGTAATTGGATTTAGCGTGATATGAAATACCGACAAGGTATTAATGTCCCTGCCGTAGAATAACTTATCAAGTGCTTCGTACATATTCCTTGCTCTGAAGTAACTTGTGTGCAATTCAGTTTCTCCTTTTGCTCTCCACTGTACAGTATAGTGATTTTCTTTTTCAATGTTATTAGTAACGTAACTGTACATATTTTTTAATACATCCAGCTTATCGTACCCCTCGCATGTATGAAATAAAAAGGATTGATTGTGTCTTGGATTTACTGTAATCAGATCTAATCGTACCTTACCATTGGCAGGGCTAAAATCAAAAATAAGCGTAGCATTATCAAGCCCGAGATAATCCTCGATTTTTTTCTGGGCATTGGCCAATTCCACATGAATATCTACATTTGAAACAATCATCGTTGAATTTACTTTTTCCTGTTTTACTTTTTAAGACCAGCAGGATTTATGAATTTTACTTTACAAAAGTAATCAATATTCACTGATTTAATATTTGGATGAAAAATGTTGAGCATATAGGTATTGCAGTTAAGGATATCACAAATTCCAAAAATTTGTTTTCCAGGTTACTCAATGAAAAAGCATATAAAACTGAAGATGTATTATCCGAGGCTGTTTCTACTACATTTTTCAATATTGGAGGTACTAAAATCGAGCTTCTGGAAGCAACTGATGAGGATTCACCGATTGCAAAATTTATAGCTAAGAGAGGGGAAGGGATACATCATATTGCGTTTGAAGTTGAGGATATAGAATCTGAAATGACGCGCCTTAGGCATGAAGGTTTTATTTTATTGAATGATACTCCCAAAAAGGGGGCAGACAACAAACTTGTTTGTTTCATCCACCCAAAATCTGCTAATGGGGTCCTTATTGAATTGTGCCAGGAAATTAAAAATAAATGACTGAAAAACGCACTGAAATAGAGGAATTAGGCGAGTTCGGCCTTATCAATCGGATAAGCGGGAAAGTTGTACTAACTAACAGTTCTACTAAAAAAGGAATTGGGGATGATGCCGCAGTTATTGCCAACGGGGATAATTTTACACTTGTTTCCACAGATTTGTTATTGGAAGGTATTCACTTTGATTTGAGCTATATGCCAATTCAGCACCTTGGTTATAAATCGGTGGTTGTAAATGTATCGGATATTGCAGCAATGAATGGAATTGCTAACCAGGTAACGATTAGCCTGGGGCTGAGCAACAGGATTTCCGTGGAAGCAGTAGATGAATTCTACGAAGGCGTCCGGGCTGCCTGCAAAAAATATAATGTTGATTTGGTAGGTGGTGATACGTCGGCATCGGCATCCGGGTTAATTATTTCAGTTACAGCTGTGGGCACCGTTGATAAATCAAAAGTTGTTTACAGAAGCGGGGCCGGGGATAAAGATATCATTTGTGTAACCGGTGACCTGGGAGGAGCGTATATCGGCCTTCAAATTCTGGAGCGCGAAAAGCAGGTTTTTCTGACAAACCCGGAGATGCAGCCCAAGCTTGAAGGATATGATTATATTGTTCAACGCCAGTTGAAACCTGAAGCAAGAATGGATATTATTCATGAACTTGCCGACCTCAACCTTGTACCAACATCCATGATTGATATATCCGATGGCCTTGCTTCTGATTTGATGCATTTGTGCGCCCAATCAGTGAAGGGGGCTCGCGTTTATGAAGATAAGGTTCCAATCGACCAGCTCACATACAGCACCGCAGTCGAATTTAATATTGATCCCAATACATGTGCGTTCAATGGTGGGGAGGATTATGAATTACTTTTTACTATCAGGCAGGAAGATCTTCCCAAAATTGAGAAACATCCTGACATCCACCTTATCGGATATATAGATAAAAAGCTGAAGGGGGCAAATCTAATTTCAAAAAGCGGCCAGGAAGTTGCAATAAAAGCACAGGGTTGGAATCATTTTCAATCTGGGTAGAAGATAATCCCACCGGGTGGCCATGCCCCAGGCGGGCTTGCTCCCAACGGGTTGAAAATAGTTATTCCAGAATTTCGACCCGCCAGGAACGGTGCCTTTTCGTAAATGGAATTAAAGTACGAAAATTGTGATTTAGGCTCCGTCTACTGTCGGGTCAAACCTGTAGACCCGACGGGTGGGCTTGCTCCCGGCAGGTTGAAGATGCTACTCGAGGTAATCGTTTCCAGTATCTCTCACTTTATTCTCATTATGAAATTCGATGAACTCTTCTTTTGAATTAAAAAATGATAGAACTTCTTCATTATCAATGAATGTGGTTTTATTTGAAAGAATAATTGAATACGATGAATATTTCCAATCTGAAAAATTCAACACCAACCCATGATGTATAGGATTTCTGTGAATGTAATTTACCAGGATTCTAAAGTAGTATTCATCTTCAACAACTATTCTTTTATACGGTTGAATAAATAATCTACCCTTCCTTTTATGAACTTTGTTATATGATTTGGAATAGCTGTTAAAAAAATTGCCAAATACTTTTGTAATGAATTTTGAATATTCTTTCTCTTCAATATTGTGAAGCCCTGAAATATAATCAGACTCTTTAATCTTTAGCAGTAAATGAAAGTGGTTTGGGATCAGGCAATAAGCAAAGATGTTTGCAATTGGAATAATAAATCGCTTTAATTTTTTTATAAAATATTCATAATCTTTTTCTGATTTAAAAAGTAATTCATCACCAACAGCTCTGTTATAGATATGGTATGTTTCGCCACAACTCAAGGTTTCTTCTTTATTTACTAATTTTTGATAATCCATAAAACATTAAATTCGAGATTGATAAAATTAAAAAACTTTTCAGATTTTAACATTTTAAAACTCGACCCGCCAAGGAACGGTGCCCTCTAGGGAATGAAATTAGAATACAAAAATTGTGATTCAGACCCCGGCTACCTATCGGGTCTAAAGCAGGTTCAACCCGCTGGGCAGCCTCGCACCCAACGAGTTGGAGCTAGTTGTTCCAGGATTATCGACCCGCCTGGAACGTGTCTTCTGTCTGGTCAAATGTGGGTTAATGCTTAATCCTCCGGATAAGGTATAAAAACAAACCGGGTGAAATCACCATCGATTACAAACAAACAGCAAAATTCATCAGGGTCTTTGTATATTTTTTTGAAATCCTCAACCTTATCCTTTTCAACGATACCCAGATCGGTGAATTCATCGATGTAAGTGATATGATAATTCCACGCAGTGGCTATCTCACTTTTATTTATTAGTAACTGGCCGATTGGTACTTCTTTTTTTGAAATGGGGAAAATCGGATACTCAGAATAACCACGTTTGCGTACCTGGTAGGATGCTTCCTTTAACGTTTCTGCTACTATCACAAAATCCTTGGTAATTGTTCCAAGATATTTTCCGTCGAGTTCCGGGTCATTAAACATATTTGAATCTACTATTTTCGTGATAACAAAACAATATTTTCGACATGGTGGGTTTGTGGAAACATATCAACGGGTTGCACAACTTCCACTACATACATTTCGGACATTAATTCCAGGTCCCTGGCCTGTGTAGCAGGATTACAACTGACATACACAACTTTATTTGCACCCGAGTTATTGATTGCTTCCACAACATCTTTATGCATTCCTGCCCTTGGCGGATCAGTGATGATAAGGTCCGGCTTGGAGTGTTCTTTAAAAAAATTATCTGATAGTAAATCTTTTATATCGCCCGCAATAAATTGTGTGTTCGAAATATTATTAATTTTCGAATTTAATTCTGCATCCTCAATGGCTTCGGGTACATATTCCAGGCCAATAACTTTTTTTGATTTATTGGCAACCAGATTTGAAATTGTACCCGTTCCGCAGTATAAATCATACACTACTTCGTTGTCCTTGATATCTGCGAGCACAATCACTTTTGCATAAAGAAGCTTTGCCTGGGCAGTATTGGTTTGAAAAAATGATTTTGGTCCTACTCTGAATTTGATTCCATTAATTTCTTCGGTGATATAATTGAGACCTGAATAGTTTATTACTTCCTGGTCGTAGTAGGAATCGTTTTTTTTGGTGTTGATGATGTAATTTAAAGATGTAATTTCGGGGAAATCATTAACGATTGCCTGCATAAGTTTCTTGATGTTTTCATGATCATTTTTACCGAATTGAACAATTACCATCACCTCATCGTTTTCGGTGGTACGAATAACCAGGTTGCGCAATAAACCCGAATGGTTTTTCGTGTTATAGAAAGACATTTTATTTCGAATGGCAAAAAATTTAATATACAAACGTAATTCGTTGGTAGGTTCTTTTTGCAGGAAACATTGATCCAAATCTACGATACGATCAAACCTTCCGGGTATGTGGAAACCGACTCCGTTCCTGTCAATTTCCTCACTGGATTTCACCTGGTCATCTGTAAGCCATTTGCTATCAGTAAAAGTATATTCCAGTTTGTTTCGATACAGCTGTGTATTTTCTGAACCGATGATGGGACTTATTGGAGGGAGTGACAATTTTCCGATTCGTTCAAGTTGATCTACAACCTGTTGCTGCTTGTACTCCAATTGGGAAGAATATTCCATGTGTTGCCATTTACAACCACCACATAAGTTAAAATGAGTACAGAAAGGATCTTGTCGAACACTGGATAGTTGATGGTATGTTGTAGGAACAGCCTCGTAATAGTTCAATTTCTTTTTGGTAACCCGGGCATCCACTACATCTCCGGGTGCACATTTTGTTAAGAAAACCACTTTGCCATCGGCATGTGCAATACACTTTCCTTCTGCTGCAACTGATTCAACCGTAAGGTTTTCGAGTACTATTTTTTTCTTTGATCTCATTTTGCGGCTGCAAATGTAGCTGTTGATAGCGAAATCCGTTGCCGGGGATGAAATTATTTAATTGAATGAAATGGTTTGTTGTATTTTATACAAGATGAGTAGTATGAGTTACCAGACAGATACAGGAAGTGCATTTTTCTTTTTTATATAAACTTCCGTTTCATTCCATTCAATCTTATACCATACATCACTTTCTCCTGTGATCTCGATTTTATGACCTTGTGCGAGGATATCAACCACATCAGCGCTCGAAGAAGGTTCATTCATAGCATAGGAATTTGGATGGGTAACAATTGCTTCCTGGTATCCTATACCAATATTGAGAATGTAAACAAGCAAGAAGGACACTATCGAAAAAATTATAAAATTTCCAACGGGTTTACGATGCAGGTGAAACCGTTGCCAGGCAATACCACTAAGAAACAGTAAGGCAATTGCACCCAGAACCATAATAACCTGGTCATAATACTCATGATAAACACTTAGGAAGTACTCTTTATCGGAGTAATTGTATCCGGCCAGGTTGTGGATATTTGCCAGGGCCTCCATTTTTTCAAGTGCAAATTCATCCGATGTTTGTATGTAATAATCATACAGGTAATACAACGCCATTGTGTAGTCTCCCAGGCCCTCGCGGATGTAAGCCATTTTCAATAGCATGGCAGGGGAGCGTAACTTTCCTATATGGTAAATGGAGTCGTACAATTCATAGGACTGGGTATATTTTTTTTGGGCAAAAAGTGAATCAGCAAGTTTAATTTTGTCCTTATAATCTTTGGGTGCTGCTTTTATAAGGCCAGGCAGAAGGAATAATAATGTTATTGTAATTATTTTAAATATGTTGCTTTGCATATTTTGCATAACCTTTTACCTTTGCATTCCCATTCGAGGCAAGCGGCTTCGATTTTTTTTAGAAGTGGCAAATATAAGTAATAGAATACGGAAGTATCATTGCTTTTATTTGAATGGAATCACAAAAAAATGACTGGCTAGCTCAGTTGGTAGAGCAACGCCCTTTTAAGGCGTGGGTCCTGAGTTCGAGCCTCAGGCCAGTCACTTGGAAGAAGACCTTTAGAAATATTGGTCTTTTTTTTATGTCTGATTTTATAACGTTCGTATGGATGAGACAAGAAGCCCTGTTTGCCGACCTTTAGATATATAAATAAATGAAGTAAAAAAGCCCTATCCAATTTTTTCGTGAGCCTTTCTTTTTATATAAAGCTGTTTTCAAATTTTGCAATTACTCTCGATTTGTTATTTTTGCAGCAGAATAGGTTTTAACTATAAATAACCATTTTATCTTTTTATGGCTTGGGTTAGAAGAAGTAATTTAATAATTGCTTTTGCACTAATAAATATATTTTCTGTCCTCTTAGTAGTTTCCTTAGGTAGTGAAATTACTGAGAATATCATTTCTTTTTCCCTGATTGACATAGAGGACAAAACAGAGCCGGTTGAATCTCAAAAGTCAGAAACCCAAATTAATGAGTATCATCTCAATAATCTTAAATCCATAAACCTGGCAATGCTTTTGGTGAGCAATTCGGAGTTTATTCAATACGACATAAAACATTCCATGGAAGTTTTTCTGGAAGTTGTAACACCTCCTCCCGAAGCCTGATACTCTACTTTAAAATTGCTTTATTCAAAGCTGAAAGTTGAATAATCGATTCCTTTATGGCCGATGATTCGGTTCATCAAAATAATTATTTATCAATCACTAATTGCTGAATTTCATATTCAGCTAAATCTATTAATATGTATTTATTTAAAAATATTAAAAAAGACTTACCTGCCAGCGTTGTTGTTCTATTCGTGGCAATTCCACTGTGCTTAGGCATTGCCCTGGCAAGTGGCGCTCCCTTGATATCTGGTATAATTGCTGGTGTTATTGGTGGTATTATTGTGGGTTCTTTAAGTGGTTCATCCCTCGGGGTGAGCGGGCCGGCTGCAGGACTTGCTGTAATTGTACTTAATTCAATTACCTCACTGGGAAATTTTGAGACGTTTATACTGGCGGTTGTTATTGCCGGGGTTATTCAGATAATACTCGGTTTACTAAAGGCCGGAGTTATTGGTTATTACTTTCCATCCTCCGTTATTAAAGGAATGCTTGCCGGAATTGGTATAGTAATTACCTTAAAACAGATACCGCATGCTTTTGGGTATGATAGTGACTTTGAAGGTGGGCTTTCATTTAATCAACCCGATGGACATAATACAATATCGGAGTTATTTTATATGTTTAAAGCGATTGCTCCAAATGCCCTAATTGTGGCTGTTCTGGCGTTGATTATTATATTAGTCTGGGATAATATTTTGTCTAAAAAGCATAAATTTTTTAAATTATTGCAGGCACCAATTGTGGCCGTAGTTTTTGGTGTATTATATCAGGTTATCACTTCTAACTATTGGCCGAATATAGCTTTGGCATCTAATCATCTTGTAAGCGTTCCCGTATCTAACTCATTAAGTGAGTTTTTTGGCTTGTTTGCAACACCTGATTTTAGCCAGATATTTAATTCTGATGTTTATGTGGTGGCTATTACAATTGCTGTGGTAGCAAGTTTAGAAACATTGTTAAGTGTAGAAGCAACTGATAAGCTCGATCCTCATAAGAGAGTAACACCCACCAACAGGGAATTGATTGCTCAGGGAACAGGTAACATTATTTCAGGTCTGATAGGGGGATTGCCTATTACACAGGTGATTGTAAGAAGTTCTGCTAATGTACAATCCGGTGGCCAAAGCAAGTTGTCTGCAATACTACATGGTATTATGCTCTTTGTTCTTGTTGTAAGCATACCTGATATTTTAAATTTGATTCCATTATCAGTTTTAGCAATCGTATTAATTATGGTTGGTTTCAAGTTGGCGAAACCCTCTCTTTTCAGGCATATGTATAAAGCGGGGAAAGATCAATTTTTGCCTTTCATAGTAACTATTCTTGGGTTAGTATTTACAGATTTACTTACTGGAATAGGCTTGGGTATGGTGGTTGGAGTTTTGATAATATTACGAAGAAACTATAAGAATTCACACTTCCTGCATCTTGAAGATAAGTTAAGCGAAGATGACCATCACAAGATAAGATTAACCCTGTCAGAAGAAGTAACTTTTTTAAATAAAGCTGCGATTCTCAGTGAGTTAAATAATATTCCAGCTGATAGTAAAGTAACTATTGATATGTCTAATTCTTATAAAATAGACTATGATGTATTGGAAATTATTGACAATTTTACACAAACAGCAGTTGATAAAAATATTAATGTCGCACTTATCGGCAGGGGCGAAAAAGAAATAGTTGACTATTAACATTACTTACAAAAAAATATAATTATGAGAACACATACAAAAGAATCACAAGCGAATATAACTCCGGAAATTGCCCTTGAATATTTGAAAGAAGGCAATACCCGTTTTGTTAATAATCTTAAAGCTCACAGAAACTTGCTTGAGCAGGTAAATGAAACCAGCGAAGGACAATATCCTTTTGCAACAATATTAAGTTGTATCGATTCAAGGGTGTCTGCCGAGTTGATTTTCGACCAGGGACTCGGTGATATTTTTAGTATTAGAATTGCCGGAAATATATTGAATGAAGATATTCTGGGAAGCATGGAATTTGCATGCAATGTGGCGGGTTCCAAACTGATCGTGGTTTTAGGCCATACCCGGTGTGGAGCTGTTAAAGGTGCCATTGATCAGGTTAAAATGGGTAATCTCACAGGATTGCTAAAAAAAATTGAACCTGCCATAGAAAAAGTAAAGAAAGAACCAGAGAATGAAATGGGTGATATACAATTTACGGATTCTGTTGCTAAAAGGAATGTACTTGATGTTGCAGATCAAATATTAGACAAAAGTAAAATATTGGCTCAAATGAAATATGCTGGTGATATTATAATCGCAAGAGGGGTTTATTCTGTAGAGACAGGTGAAGTAGAGTTTTACTAGCAAAATTTATAGGAAGAAGATTAATTGCTGTCACGAATGCCTCAAGAAATTGGGGCATTTTTTTAAGATTTTAATAACTATATTTTAAATCATGATCAGAATTGAGATTTTGGCCAACAGGGAAATTTAGCAAGTAGTTTTGGGAAGTTTGTTGATTATGAACCAAAAATGATTTATATTGGTTCATAAAATGGTTCATGAAATCAATTACTATACATAATCTTGATGACCGATTAACCGAACTTATCACTAGAAGAGCAAGGAAAAATGGGTACAGTTTAAATAGAACCATCAAGGAATTACTGAATAAAGCGTTAGGCATTACGCCTGATCCGGAAAAAGACCAAGAACAAGAATTTATTGATTTGTTTGGTGTGTGGAGCGATAAGGAGTATCAGGAATTTGAAGAACGGACTAAGACATTTCATAAAATTGACCCGGATGATTGGAAATGAAAAAAATATTGCTTGATACGAATGCCTGCAGTAATTTTTTTAAAGGGGATGAAAAAATACTAAAGATAATAAGTGAATCGGGTATTATTTACTTATCAGTATTTGTTCTTGCAGAGCTTTATTACGGTTTCAAAGCTGGATCCAGGGAGAAGAAAAATAAGGAATACCTAAATAAGTTTTTGAAAAAACCCGGTGTTTCAATATTTGAAGCATCAATAGAAACATCTCGGATTTTTTCTGAGATAAAATATGCCCTTAAAAAATCAGGATCACCTATCCCGATTAACGATGTTTGGATTGCATCTCATGCCATAGAATCTGGTGCTGAATTGGTAACTTATGATCATCACTTTCTTAAGATCGCAGGCTTACGCTTGTGGGATGAAATAAAATAATAATTGTACTTTCCAGAATTGATTCTACACCATATTTAGTATACTTTTTGGCTCATATTATCTATAATTAAAAAAATTAAAAATCTTTTTTTTAATTATACCTGTACCAATTAAAAGTGAAGATATCAACAAACATTTCGAAACATTCCGAAATGATCTGTTACAAACCGGAGTAGTATTCGAAGTCTCCAAATCGGAATCACCAATTACGAACATGGGGGTTACAAATAGTGGACTTGACTGGAATGGTAAAGATCCTGGTATGCAGGATGAATTTGTAACACTTCGTATTTCCAATGAATTTGGCAAGACAATAGGTTGGGTAATAAAAGAAGGTTGAGATTTTTCAAGGAAATAGAAGAATTAAAATATCAATAAATTATACCTTGCAAATCAAACAAATAATGTTATTATTGCAAGGATGATTAAGCGGCATATACAGGATGAGATCTTCCAATTATTAACAGAATTTTCAGCAGTTGCCATTCTGGGCCCAAGGCAAATTGGTAAAACTACGCTGGCACTCGAATTGACAGGACATTTAGCTTCGGAAGCAATATATTTGGATTTGGAGTCCCCTTCTGACTTATCCAAACTGGATGAACCAGAGCAATTTTTCGAATTGCACACAGGTAAACTTGTTATCCTGGATGAAATTCAGCGAGTACCCGAATTGTTCTCAATTTTAAGAGGTGTAATTGATCGTAATCGACGAAAAGGCTATAATACAGGTCAATTCCTTATATTGGGCTCTGCTTCATTGGATTTGATTAGGCAATCATCGGAAAGCCTTGCCGGTAGGATCGCTTATGTAGAATTGTCCGGATTGAACCTAATCGAAATTAATAAGGAATCAAAAATCACCTCTTATCAATTGTGGCTTAGGGGAGGATTTCCTGATAGTGTATTGGCGAAAAGTGACCAGGCCAGCCTGAGATGGCGGAACAACTTTATCAGTACATATTTAGAACGTGACATACCTCAAATGGGGCCAAGAATACCAGCTACAACTTTGAGGAGATTATGGACGATGCTGGGACACAATCAAGGTACACAGGTGAATATAGCAAAACTAGGTGCGAACCTGGATGTGGCTGCGCCTACAGCAAAACGATATATCGATTTACTGGAGGACTTGCTTCTTATCCGTACTTTACGCCCGTGGTCCGGAAATGTCGGAAAGCGCCTCGTCAAAACCCCGAAAGTCTATATCAGAGATAGTGGTCTCACGCATGCATTACTAAATATTTCTAATATCGATGACCTGATGGGCCATCCTGTTATTGGGACGAGTTGGGAAGGGTTCGTAATCGAAAACCTTATTTCGTGTATTCCTGCAAGAGCAACTTGTTGGTTTTATAGAACTTCTGCAGGAGCAGAAATAGATTTTATTATAGAACACAGTCAACGAATAAAAATAGCGATAGAAATTAAAAGATCGCTTTCCCCAAAAGTATCTAAAGGATTTCATCTTGGATGTGAAGACATAGAAGCCACAGATCGATTTTTGGTTTATTCCGGGGAGAATCGCTTCCCTATTGCAAAAGGCATAACTGCTATTTCATTGACAGAAATAATGAATTTGCTACAGAAATTAGATGACTAATCCCTCATCCCACATCCCACCCGGAGTCTTTTATTTATAGCTGCATTGACCATTAGACAGGAGGTCTTAAGTAACGTGAGTTCGAATTTTATATCGAACTCAGGTTAAGTAATTTACAGTAGTTAGAATCACAATACTACAATTAGGAATTTACATATTTTTTGACTTTATTTGCAATACTACAATTAGGAAATAACCATGGGTAAATATCAACTGGGTGAATTTGAGGAAATCGTGATGCTAACTGTTGGAGTATTGTATGGCGATGCTTATGGCGTATCTATTAAAAAAGATATTGAAACACGCCTTGCACGGAAGGTAAGTGTTGGGGCACTGCAATCTGCCTTGAAGAGACTCGAACAAAAGGGCTATCTGTCATCCCGTGAAGGGGAGTCTACCAGCGAACGTGGAGGCCGCCCAAAACGCTATTTTGTCATTACTGCCGTTGGTAAAAACGTGATGGAACAAACAAAAGAAATGCGAAACCAACTGTATGATGCAATTCCCAAAGTTGCCCTTGATTTAAAATTCGCCTGAAAGAACTTAATATGAAGGATAAGCCCTCACCTCCAAAAATTCCTGTTCTGTTCTTCCGATGGTTTTGCCATCCGGAATTGTTAAAATATATCGAAGGGGATTTGATTGAACTTTTTGACGAAAATGTAAAAAGAGAAGGGCTAAAAAAAGCAAAGTGGTTATTTGCCTGGGATGTATTGAAACTTTTCAGGCCATCCATTATCCGGCCGGTAGGTGGAACGCTTAGGTTAAACCATTTCGGTTTGTTTAAGAATCATATGAAAATCACCTTTAGATATCTGCAAAAACATAAATCTTTGACATTCATTAATCTTGTAGGATTGACCATTGGATTATTGGTTTGCTTTTTTGCTTTGATATATGTGGATTTTGAATTGAGCTATGATGCGTATAACGAGAAGGCCGACAACATTTATCGACTGGTTACAGATGTAAAAACTGCATCAGGCACTAAGCTTCAAAGTTCTTCCATTCCCATGGCTCCGGCCATGGCTGAATCTTTTCCGGAAATAACCGGGTTTACGCAGGTGTTTTTAGACTACATGATTGTGCAATCCAGCCTGGATAATTATACCAGGGAAGATGTGGCTTATACCGATGCTTCTCTTTTTTCTTTGTTTACATTGCCTTTGCTAACAGGTAATCCAAATAAAGTATTTGATACACCATATAGTGTTGTCCTATCTGAGAGTGCAGCAATCAAATATTTTGGGTCTACCAATTGTATTGGCGAGCAAATAATATTGGACGGATCAACTTCCGTTTATGTGACCGGGGTAATGAAGGATATGCCTCAAAACTCACATTTCAGGATAGATATACTGTTATCAATGTCATTACTGACCGATGTATGGAACCCCTCAATTAAAAAGAATTGGACATTGTTCGGGTGCTATACCTACTTGCTACTTGAGGAATATCCGGACCTCACTTCATTACATGCCAAACTAACCGATTTTGTAAGCAACCGCATTGACCAAAGCGAATCCAGGTACGAGATGTCCCTGGAGCCATTAAAAAGTATTTATCTGCATGCAGACCCGAGAGGGTGGCGTACGGGGTCTTCAGTGGCTGGAAATATCAAAAACATCTACATTCTGGCCATTATTGCCATTTTCGTATTGTTCATTGCAGGATTCAATTTTGTAAACCTTTCCACAGCCCTGTCCCTAAACAGGGTGAAGGAAATTAGCATACGAAAAGTATTGGGCGTAGAAAAAAGACATCTTGTATTTCAATTTTTATGGGATGCGTTGTTATTTTCATTTGTTGCTTATGGATTTGCAGCAATATTATTTGTTTTGATATCCCCGTATTTTCAAATACTAGTTGGCAAACAAATCAGCGTAGATATTATTGATCATGCCCATCACTTCGGCTGGTTATTGGTATTGACACTTTTCCTGGGCATATTTTCAGGCATTTATCCCGCATATTTTCTCTCGGGATTTAACGCAATCAATGGAATAAAAGGAAAATTTGTTTCCGGGGGGTTACATGGCTTTAACATGGGAAAAGTGTTGGTAGTAACTCAATTTTTTATTTCCATTGTTCTTATCAGTTCCACAATTGTTGTTTACCAACAAATCCAATTTATGTTAAATAAGGACCTTGGATATGACAGGAAACAAAAACTCATTTTGGATTTCTATTTCGATCGAAATATTAAAGAAAACGGGAAATTTGTCAAGCAGCAGTTGATGGCCATTCCTGGTGTAGAACAGATAAGTATGTCTTCGTGTGTACCCGGGCAAACCAATCGTAGATTTAATACAAAAATTCAGGGAGCCGGGGGTGAGACCCAAAATTTCCAGGCTGATGTGTATTGGGTTGATTTTGATTTTCTAGATCAATATAGGATTGAAGTTGTGGCAGGCAGGGCATTTCAAAAAGATCTTCAATCAGATATTAAAAATGCCATGATCATGAATGAAACTGCCGCCAGGGAGCTTGGTTATTCGAATCTAAATGAAGTCATTGGGAAGGAATTTGAACAATGGAATAGATGGCGGGGTACAGTTGTGGGAGTGGTAAAGGACTTCCATATTTATTCATTGAAAGAAATAATACAACCATTGACTATTCAAATAGACCCTGTACGTTTCACCTTTATAACACTGGACATTTCCAGTCATAATATTAACGAGACAATTGCCATTTTGAAAGAGGAATGGATGAAGTTGGGTCCCAAGAGGCCCTTTAGTTACTATTTTGCCGACCAGGCATATCAGGCACAATATAATACAGAAGATAGGTTTGGGAAGCTTATCCTGTACCTCGCGTCCATTGCAGTATTGTTATCCTGCCTTGGATTGCTTGGCTTGTCTTCCCTCAGTACCGCCAGCCGAACTAAAGAAATGGGTATCCGGAAAATTCTGGGTGCAACTCCTGTTGCTCTATTGGGTCTTTTAACAAAAGATTTTTTAAGGCTTGTGATCATTGCTTCCATCATTGCCATACCTGTATCTATTTTCGGATTGAATAATTGGCTGGAAAATTTTGCATATCGAATAGATTTACACTGGATTTTATTTGTAGTTGCAACATTTGTTGCCTTGGGAGTATCGTTGATGACCATTGGAAGTCAGGTGATAAAAGTGTCCTTTTCCAATCCTGTTAAATGCCTGGGGGATGAATAAGAAACACTATCCACCTCAATTCCTTCTCCGACTCTTTCACTGGTTTTGCCACCCGGACCTGGTAAAATATATCGAAGGGGATTTGATCGAACTCTTTGATCAGAACGTGAAAGAAAAAGGAATCAAAAAAGCAAAATGGCTATTCATGGCGGATATCTTAAAGCTTTTCCGGCCGGGTATTATTCGTTCATTTTCAGGAATTCAAAATCACAATTTTATAGCTATGTTCCAACACAATTTATTGGTCAGTTTTAGAAATTTCAAACGTTATAAAAGCTCATTTTTTATTAACCTGATTGGGTTGTCCTCCGGTCTGGCTTGTGCCCTGGTCATTTACCTGTGGGTGAATGATGAACTGAGTATGGATAATTTTCATAAAAATGATTCCAATCTTTTTCAGTTAATGGAAGGCCAGCAACATACAGGAAGTGTTCGGGTTACCGGATCAACTCCGTGGTTACTGGCAGAATCGCTCAAAGAAGAAATGCCCGAGGTAGAATTTGCAACTGTCGTAACTCCCTTTTTCTGGTACAGTCCATTTACCCTTTCTGTTAAAGATAAAATCACAGAAGCAAGAGGAATTTATACAGGTAAAGATTTTTTTAATGTGTTTTCATTTAACCTCATCCATGGAGATCCGGACCGGGTATTGGCAGATAAAAATCATGTGGTTATCTCAGAAGAAATTGCCCTCAGATTATTTGGAACTACAAATAATCTGATCGGTAAGGCACTGGAATTTCAACACGAAACGGAGTATTTCATTTCCGGTATTGTTGAAAATGTACCCTCCAATTCATCTATGCGATTTGATATGGTTTTATCCGTTGATATTTTAAAAGACACGCAACCCCAGGCTTTTTCATGGGAAAATGCCGGACCATTTACGTATGTGGTGCTGAAAAAAGGTTCGGATTCAAATAAGTTTTCTGAAAATATTACGGATTACATCAGTACGAAGACAGAATCCACCCACCGAAAACTTTTTATGGCCCGCTATTCCAGGACTTACCTATATGATATGAATGAAAGCGGAATTCTGAGTGGAGGAATGATTGAGTATGTGCGATTGTTTTCGATGATCGCAATCTTTATACTTGCGATTGCATGTATCAACTTCATGAACCTGGCTACTTCCAGGGCATCTCGCAGGATGAAAGAAGTAGGGATCAAAAAAGCTGTAGGTGCATTTCGTTATTCTCTTGTCATTCAATATTTGTTGGAATCAATCATTATCGCATTTTTTGGCTTACTGTGTGCAATACTAATCGTTTACTTTTTGTTACCTCAGTTTAATCAAATCACTGGAAAAAACCTTACACTCATTTTTGATTCCAACTTGATACTGACATCATTGGGTATCACCCTGATAACAGGCTTACTTGCGGGTAGTTATCCGGCAATTTACTTATCCGGTTTCAAACCGATTGATATACTAAAGGGAAAAATTAAGGGTAGTTTGGGTGAACTCTGGGTACGAAATGGATTGGTCGTATTTCAATTTGCTATTACTGTAATTTTTATTGCATCAGTAGCAGTAATTTATATGCAAATCGAATATGTACAAAACAAGAACATTGGATACAACAGGGATAACATATTCTACTTTAATATTGAAGGAAAAATAAAGGACAATCTCGAAACTTTTCTTTCAGAATTAAGGCAAATTCCAGGAGTAGAATATTCTTCAAGTGCAAGTGAAAGCATGGTAGGTGGAGGCAATACCACAAATCTTGACTGGGAAGGGAAAGACCCTGAGTTACGCATCCCATTTGCAGTTCGAGCTGCAAACTATGATCTACCCGAAATGATGGGATTAAAGTTTGTTGCCGGCCGTAGCTTTTCCAGAGATTTTGGTGACACTATGCAGGTCATATTCAACAAGGCTGGTATTGAGGCTATGGGTATGGAAGATCCTGTCGGGAATTCAATTAGTTTCGGATCATATAACTGCGAAATTATAGGAGTATTTGAAAATTTCAATTACGAGTCATTTCGATCCGAGGTGAAACCGTTATTTTTCATTCTCGCGCCGGAATACACCGAAAGGGTGATGGTCAAGGCTGGAAGAGATAAAACAAGCAAGACTCTAAAAGGTATAGGGGATTTTTATAGAGAATATAATCCTGGATTTACCTTTGATTACCGGTTTATCGATCAGGACTACCAGTTTCAATACGCGGCTGAGCAACGCATCAGCACACTGTCAAAGTATTTCGGAGGTATTGCCATTATCATATCCTGCCTGGGACTCCTTGGCTTGGCTACTTTTACAGCCGAGAGACGGTTGAAAGAAATAGGGATCCGTAAAATCCTGGGATCAAGTGTATTTAACATCGTACGTCTGTTATCGGGCGACTTCACTAAAATGGGGCTGGCAGCTATTCTTATAGCCCTACCGATAAGCTATTTAATTGCTAAAAACTGGTTGAATGAATTCGTCTATCGGATTGAATTGGAATGGTGGATATTTGCGGGGACAGGATTCATTGTATTGTTGATGGTTTGGCTGACTGTTGGATTACAAACGTTCAGGGCAGCGAGGATCAATCCAACTGAATGTTTGAGGGATGACTAAGTTTAT
>CAZONK010000001.1:0-1644 GCA_964581095.1 uncultured Roseivirgaceae bacterium | reverse complement strand
GTTCAGGGCAGCGAGGATCAATCCAACTGAATGTTTGAGGGATGACTAAGTTTATATGGATTCTGCAAGCATTTTTAATTGTTTAAATAATCCTAACCATTTTTTATATAACCTATCCTTAACTTTTACCCCTGTTGTACTTTAGAATTTGTAAATTCAGGTTTAACAATAATTTGAGATTTCAACTATGAAAACATCCAGAAGAGCATTCATATCATCTGTTAGTATGTTAGCCGCAAGTACTGTGTTACCGCTCAGTGCTTTCAATTTTGGGAAACCCGATAAACTAAAAGTCGTACTGGTGGGTACAGGTGTAAGGGGAATTTCCTTTTGGGGAAAACGGCTGGTTGAAAATTATTCCGATTTGATTGAATTCGTAGGGCTTTGCGATAATAACCCCGGCAGGCTTGATTTTGGTCGAAAATTTATTGGAGTAAGTTGTCCTACTTTTGAAGATTTTGAAGAAATGATAAATAAGACCGGTCCCGATCTTATCATAGTTACCACAAAGGATTCCAATCATCATGAGTTTATAATAAAAGGATTGGAAATGGATTGTGATGTGCTGACCGAAAAACCCCTTACCATTGATGAAAGGAAATGCCAGGCAATCATTGATGCCGAGAGGAAATCTAAAAAAAGCCTGATTGTTGGATTTAATTACCGGTGGAGCCCCTATGCAACAAAGATCAAGGAACTACTGGCTGAAAACACTATTGGGAAGCTTACTTCTGTCGATTTTCACTGGTATTTGAATACCTATCATGGCGCCTCGTATTTCAGGAGATGGCATGGACTAAGACAGGAAGGCGGAACCCTGTGGGTTCACAAAGCCACGCATCATTTTGATCTTTTGAATTGGTGGATAAATTCTGACCCCGAAGAAGTATTCGCGTATGGTGATCTGGAGCACTACGGATCAAATGGTGCTTTCAAAGGCGACAATTGCAGAACATGCCCGCATAAGAAGGAATGCAAATTTTATTGGGACATTACCACAAATGATCATTACATGAAACTCTATGTTGATAATGAAAAGTATGACGGGTATATACGGGATAATTGTTTATACCGAAAAGAGATAAATATTTATGATAAAATGTCAGCGCAGGTGAAATATCGAAACAACGTATCATTGAATTATTCGCTTACAACGTACTCACCTATTGAGGGATGGCGCGTAGCATTAAATGGTACCGATGGCCGGATAGAAGCAATGCTTGATATCCCTTATCACAAATATATATCCGCTGACCAGGCCGAATTGCATACAAAAGAGATGGAACAATCGGGAAATGACGATATTCAACCTGAGCAGATCATAGTCCATAATTTATGGGAAGATTATAAAATCATTGATGTTTCAATGGAAAGGAGCGGGCACGGGGGAGGAGATAGCCGGTTGCAGGATAAAATATTCAGGAATCCTGGAATCCCGGACCCATATGACAGGGCAGCAGGAATCCGGGATGGGGCAATGTCTATATTAATAGGTATTGCAGCCAGGAACAGCATTGAGAAAGGTGAACCTGTTAAAATTGGCAGTTTAACAGAAATGCAGCCACGTGTTACCAGGATTTAGGCCATTATCCAAATTTGATTCGTTGATTTTGAGACCTGAAATCTGATACCTACTCCGATGCG